>QGUH01000123.1 GCA_003242355.1 Pseudomonadota bacterium | reverse complement strand
CGACGGCGGTGAGCGGTCCCCAAAACCATCCCTTCGGAACCTCCCGCCGCGAAAGACGACCCGCGCCGAACTGGAGCGAGCGCACGGCGACCGCCGCCATCGGAAACACCGCGGCCACCAGCGCGGTGTATTTGGTCATGACGAGCCCGCAGAGCTGGACGACCAGCAGAGCGCAGGCCGACGGCCTGAGCTCCCTCAGAGCCCGCGCCATCGTCACGTACGCTGGAATCGCAAACAGCGCCGCGACGCGATCGGCAGCGATGTGGAGGCTCGAATCGTACGTGAAGACCGAAGGAAAGAAGAACACCGCGAGCCAGGCAAATCGCGCTCGCACGCCGGGCATCAAGTAGCGGACGAGGACCGGAACACCGGCCAACGTGAAGGCGAAGCAGGCGAACTCCAGGTGTGCGGCGAGCTCGACGCGATCGAACAGCTCCCCGCCCGGCAGGAGAAAGGCCCATGTGTAGAGGATGGGAGCGAGCTGCGGCATCACCCCGAGCAGCACGCCTTCCGGAAACCTGCGAATCGCTCCGGCAGCAGCATAATGCTCCGCAGTCCCGAGGTGGTACCAGCGCGAGTCGTACGCGGCGTTCTCCGGCACCAGCACGGGCAAGTACAGCGCCACGAGCGCCACCGCGCCGGCCGCAATGCCCAGAACTTCGTACGGGGTGAAGCGCACGACCAAAGGCCGACCGCGCCGGCGCTCACGCCACGCCGCGACGTCGCGGACGAGCTTGGGCGCGCCGACGAGGAACAGCACGAGCGGCACGAGCACGAACGCCGCGCCGTTCAACGCACCGACGAGACCGGTCGCGAAGATGGCGAGGAAGAACGCGTACACACCGGTCGAGAAGGCGAGAACCACGCGTCCATCCTGGAGCTCGCCCGGTGCGGAGAGTGCCCCGACGATCAGGTTACCGACGCTCAGGCACGAGAGGACGAAGGCGAGCGTGCCCGCCCACGAAACCGTGTATCGGAAGAACAGCCATTCTTCGAGAGCCGTAAAGCGACCGAAGATGCGGGCGAGCGCCACCGCGGCAACCAGTAGCGAAAGCCCGAGAACGAGCGCCCGCACCCTGGACAGTCGCGGCAGGTGTTCCGAGAGAGCATTCATCGGCGAACCACGACGCGCTCGAGATGAAGGATGGATCTGCGCGGAACTCGAAGGCGGACGAATCGCGCCTCACGCGGCTCCAGCTCGACGCGCCACTCCGTGAACGACGTATTGCGCTGGGCGACCCGCCAATAGCTCTTCCCGTCGGTGCTGAGCTCGACGACCAAGGGGACCGCGCGTTCCTGACCGTAGTCCGTGCGGTTCTTGATTTCGATGACTCGAATCCGTTCGACCTGTAGCAAGTCCACTTCGAACCAGGGATTTTCCTGTTCGTGTGTGTGAAAGAAGATCTCCGTACGCGCCCCGGCGCACGACTTGTTCGCCGGGAAGCACTCTGCATACGTCGAGCTCGTTCGCCAGGGCTTGCCTTCGACCAGGTTCTCGCTTTCGAGGAGCTTGGAAACCAGAAAACCGCTGCCTCCGACGACCATGCCCGCCGCGAGCAGCGCCGGCCCGAGGCGTCGAGCCCTGCGCGCTCTCAGCGCAGTCGAGGCGAACAGCGTCGAATCGAGCTCGTCCCGCGCACTACGCACCCAGGCGCGGAGCTGCTGCGCAACCTCGAGTTGCTCGGACGGGGGGCGCTGCGCGAATCGACTGGAATCCTCGGCCAATGAGTCGGCAAGGCTCTCGGGAAGCCGCGTCGGATCATCGACGTCGCCCTTGGCATGCCCGACGAGCGTTTCCGGATCCGCTTCCTCCGTGTCGCCATAGCGGGCACGCAGCGTCCAAACCGCCGCTTCGCGCGGCGCCACGACCGGGAGGAGCGGCCCTGGGGCCGTAACGTCCGGCGGATCGGGCAGCCTGTCCGCCGTATGCACGGCGGCGCCGGCGGCTCGAACGAGCTCACGCTCGCGCGCATGCGCCCGCTCTCGCTCCTCGGCTTTCGATATTGCCTGGCTCAAAGTGAGCCATTCGAATATCTGCCCCAATCGATGCTGCTTCTTGGGCCCACCAGCGGGCCCCGCCTGCGGCGCGTCCATCGGCGCGCATGCTGACACAGGTGTTCCACCCACGGGCGAAGATTTGGGGCGTACGCTCGTGCGGAGCCCACCAGCTCGCCGCCCCTTTCGAACGGCCAGCTCGAGTGCAAGCGGAGCCGGCGCGTCGAGCAGCCGAGCGGGTCGCGAGACGATGGGGAAGTGCCGGGTCCCTCGTCTCGCGCTCTCCCGCGGGATGGAGGAGCAACGGTACGACGAACACCAGATGCGAAGGGTTCGCTTCTTCGTCGAGAAACGCCGTCACGATCGACGACTCGAGTTCGTGCGCTGCGCCAATTCGGAGACCGCTCGCGGTGGTCGTCACCGTCCCGCTCACGACAAGGACGTGACGGTTGAGGCTGCTCGGCGAGCGGCCGATGACCGAGTGCGCCAAACTTCGTCGACCGGCCGGGATCGCGAAATTTTGCTTTGTGTTTCCTCGTGACGTGCGCCGCGAAAAAGGCGTCACGGCCGTGACGGATCCGCTGACCTCGAGCCACTGCGATCGCGCGGCAGGGCAAGTCGTCTTCGCCGCAAAAGGGATCACCGACTTGAAAATCGAGGACGATTTGCCCCCGCCGCCCAACCCGTCGCGTCGTGCAGACGCGCCCGTCCGAGAGCGACGAACGGTGAGCGGCGCGCCGAAGAAAGCGGATAACGGCATCGAGCAGGGTACCCGCGTGGCGAGGCGTTTGGCCTTGCTCGTCAGCCTGTCGATCTCCGCGGCTGCGTGTTCAGCCTCTTCGAACGGTGATCAGCCGTCTTCGGCCGGAGGCTCGCCGGCCGACACGGGAGGTCAGGGCGCCGCTCCGAGTGGCACGTCGTCGGGAGGCTCCCCGGCCAACGGCGGAACCACGGGCGGCTCCATGACCGGAGGAACCACGGGCGGGGCCACACCCGGCGGGGAAGGCGGCGGCGGAGCGAGCGGCGGCGACGCGGGCGGCGGCGAAACGAGCGCCATGGGAGGCGCGGCACCGACCGGTGGTGGGGGGATGGCCGGTTCCACGCCGGAGACCGGTGGTTCGGATGGCGGGACGGGGGCCAACGCATCCGGGGGCGCCGGCGCCGCAGGCCAGGCGGGTGGTGAGGGTGGGGCCGCCGCGGGTGGTGCTGGCGGCGAAAGCTCGGGTGCCGGCGGGCAGGCCGGAGATGCGGGTGGGGGCGCTGGGGGTGATGCGGGCCAGGGCGGCACGCAGAGCACCGGCGGGGTCGGTGGCGGCGGCTCGCCGGGCGCTTGTGTCGGAAAGGCGTGGCCCACGGCCGATCCCACCAAAGCGGGTCCGTTCCAGGTCCAAGCCGAGAAGAACGTGGGGCCCTTGGCGGGTGTCGTCCCGGATCCGATCTACGGAAATAAGCAGCAGCGCTTCAACGTGTATCGCCCGGCCAATCTCGCGGATAGCGGGTACTGTCATCCGATCCTCATCTGGGCGAACGGGTACCGGGACAACCCCGAACAGAATCCGCCGGATTGCGTCGTCAACGCGGCCTCCAACCAGTGGTGTGGACAGTACTTGCCCATGCTGAACCACCTCGCGTCGCATGGGTTCGTCGTGGTTGCCCCGCTCAGCACCGCCACGGCCGAGGGCGATCCACTCCCCACCATTGCTGGGCTCGACTGGATCCTGGAGGAGGCGAAGGACCCGGGTAGCATCTATTTCGAGCGCCTCGACACGACCAGCATCGGCCAGCTCGGCCACTCGTATGGCGGGATGTCGACCTGCATGTCGGCGTCCGATCCGCGCTACAAGGCGCTTGCCACGATTTGTGGCACCCGGGCGCTCAGCGGCGTCCACACGCCGATGTTGTTCTTCTGCGGAGGGAAAGACTCCGTGGTGAGCTGTTCGAGCGTGAGGAACACGTTCCTCTCGGTCACCGATCAGCCCGCCTTCTTCCTCAACGAGCGGGACGCGGATCACGGAAGCTGGGTGTACCAGGGCCCGGGCGGCGTCTCGCTTTCCGCAGCCGCCGCGTGGTTCCGGGTTCACCTGATGAACGATACGGCGAATCGCAAGTACTTCTACGGCGCAAACTGCGTATTTTGCAACGACAACCGCGTGGAAGCCGAGCAAAACAGCCTGATGCTCCAGTAATCGGTCTCCGAGCATTCGAATTGCGTCGGACGATGACTGGAGTTGCGTCGGACGCTCGAGACTCGAAATCGTTGCACGCAACGGGTGCCGGAGCTCCCTCGGAGGGAACCCGGTGGCGCGAGCCTCGTACGAGGTTTACCGCGTGGAGCGTCGCACCGTTTCTCGCCGTGAACGGCTCGTCGTCCGTGTGACGCGCGCCGACGCTGGCCCAGCATCGCGACGCGCGCGGCCGAAGACGTGGGTCCGGGTGGGCTACGGCCTCCGACGCGGCGCATTCGGCCCCGGCCGGCCCTGGCTCGTCCACGCGGGTTCGTGGTACACGGTCCACTCGTCGCAACGCATTAGGTCAGCCTCGGAGCAAACACTTGGAAGCTCAGGACGCGGGAGCCCGAACCCCCGATCGTAACGACGTGTTCCTGAAAGAGGTCCCCCGTTCGGAACCGATCGAGCTGTCGGTCATCGTCCCCTGTTACAACGAAGCCCTGAATATTCTCGAGCTGACGGAACGCGTGCTGTCCGTGTTCGACGAGGGCGGCATCGTGGGCGAGCTCGTGCTCGTCGACGACGGGTCGACCGACGGAACCGCGCAGGCCATCGCCGAGCAGGTCGAACGCCATCCGGGACGGGTGGTTGGAAAATTCCACGATCAGAACCGAGGGCTCGCCGCGGGCTGGCGGACCGGCGCCGAAGCCGCACGCGGGACGCACGTGGCCATCATCGACGCGGACCTGCAGTACCAACCGGAAGACGTTCTCAAGCTCTACCGGGAGATGAAAGAGTCCGGGGTCGACATCGTTCAGGGGTGTCGCACCCTCCCCGGGCGCGTGCGCGATGGTCGCTATTACCTGTCGCGGGGTTTCAACACCGTTCTGAACACCGCTTTCGGAATGCGGTTGCGCGACAACAAATCGGGGTTCATCTGCTGCGCGCGCGAGACGTTCCTCGATCTTCTGAATTACCGCGGCTCGTACAACTACTGGCAGTCCTTCCTCATGGTGGCCGCCCACGCGAAGGGCTACACGTTCAAGGAAGTCGATACGATTTTCGAGCAGCGGCGGCAGGGAAAGTCGTTCCTCGAGGGGCGTTGGTTCAAGGCGACCGCGAAGAGCTTGGTCGACGTGCCGAAGGCCATGTGGGAGTACCGCGTGCACACGCACCCGAAAGACGTGGCGCGCCAGTTCCTGCAGGCCCAGGGGGTGCCGATCGGTGAGCCGCCTTCGCGCGCCGCGAACCCCGTGCGCTGGCGCACGTACATGCTCTCGTTCGAGAAGAGCCACTGGATGATCACGCGCAGCGTGGAGCGCTACTACGAGACGCTCAACGCGACCCAGTGGTTGTCACCCGCTCAGATTCGCGAGCTGCAAGACGAGAAGCTGCGTCGCCTGGTGCGGCATGCGTACGCCAAGGTTCCCTACTACCGGGCGCGCATGCAGGAGCGGAAGATTACGCCCGACGACATCCGCACGCAGGAGGACCTGCACCTCTTGCCGCTGCTCAGCAAGGACGACGTGCGCAAGCACATCCACTCCGGAATGCTGCAAGAGGGGTTTTCGGAGAGCGAGGTCCTGCGCATCACCACCTCCGGGAGCACCGGAGAGCCGTTCGTCTGTTACGCGGATCGCGCTCAGCTCGAGTTCCGCTGGGCCGCGACGCTCCGCTCGCAGGAGTGGACCGGATATCGCTTCGGCGACCCGTGCATCCGACTCTGGCATCAGACGATCGGGATGACGAAGTCGCAGACGTACCAGGAACGGCTCGATGCGTTGCTCTCGAACCGGACGTTCATCCCCGTGTTCGAAATGTCGGAGCAGAACCTCGAGAAGACGGTCGAGCTCATCGGCAAGCGAGCGCCGGTGCTGATCGATGGGTACGCGGAGGCGTTCACGTTGCTCGCCCGCTATCTCGAGTCGCGCGGGCGCGGGCTCGAGCACTCGCCGAAGGCGCTCATGTCGAGCGCGCAGACGTTGCCGCCCGACAGCCGCGCGCTCATCGAGCGCACGTTCGGCTGCTCCGTGTTCGACAAGTACGGCAGCCGCGAGTTTTCCGGCATCGCGTACGAGAGCGCGACGCACAACGGGCACCTCGTCGTGGCGGAGGGCTACATCGTCGAGCTGCTCGTGGACGGCCGCCCCGCACGCCCGGGGGAAACGGGCGAGGTCGTGATCACCGACCTGAACAACCTGTGCATGCCGTTCATCCGCTACCGCATCGGCGACCTGGCGACGGCCGTCGACAACAGCCAGCCGAACCCGTGCGGGCGTGGCTTGCCGCGGATCGGCGAAATCCAGGGACGGGTTCAGTCGATCATCCAAGGCACGGACGGGCGGTTCGTGCCCGGCTCGTTCTTCCCCCACCTGCTCAAGGATTACGAATATGCCATCCAGCGCTTCCAGGTGGTGCAGGAAGAGCCGGACGCGATTCGACTGCGCGTCGTGAAAGCGCCGCGCTACGCCGAGTCGACCATGGACGAAATCAAGGCGACCATTCGCCAGTACCTCGGTGAAGACCTGCGCATCGACGTGGTCTTCGAGGACAAGATCGCGATGGTGCGCACCGGCAAGCACCTCGTCGCCGTCTCGAAGCTGCCCATCGACTTCCAGAAGCGAGCGCCGAAGAGCGCGCTCGAGCGCTGAGCCGAGCGGGTGCGCATGGCCCAACGCATTCTGGTCATCGGCTCACAAGGCTTCGTCGGCAGAGCGCTGAAATCGCTGCTCGCGGAGCGCGGCGCCGAGCCCGTCGGTGTGGGCGCCCCCGGCACGTCCGCCGACTACGAGGTCGATCTCACGGTCTCGAGCTACGACCCGGAAGCCCTCGCGGAGCGCGTGGGCGCGGTAGACGGCGTCATTTACCTCGCGGCCCGCATCACGCGCGGCTCGTGCGTCAATGCGGAGGCGCGCCAGAACCTGAGAGTGATCGCCGACAGCGCGGTCCGCACGTTCGAGGCGTTCCACGAGCGGTACCGAGCGCATTTCGTCTACTGCTCGAGCATCAAGGTGTACGGGCCGAGCGAAGCGCCGCTCGCTCCCGAAGCGCCGGTGATCCGCCCCGAGCCGTTCTCGTATGGCTCGGCCAAGGCGCTCGCCGAGCGGCTGCTCGCCACGAGCGCGCTGCGCACCGGCGGCCGGTTCGCCGTGGTCCGGCCGAGCTTCATTTACGGCCCGACCCAGCGCGCCGACAACGCGATCCCCATCTTTCTCTCGGCGTGTTTCGCGGGGAAGGCCCCGGTCGTTTTCGGACACGGGCGCGAGCTGCGCGACGACGTTTTCGTGCGCGACGTCGCGGAATGCCTGGCCGAGGCCTGCTTGCGACGGGAGACGGGCATCTTCAACGCAACGGGCGAGTGCAGCCGCACGCTGTTCGAGGTCGCGGAGCTCTGTTGCCGCGCCGTAGAAGCCGTGGGTGGTCCGGCGGGGCTGCACCCGGTGCTCGATCCCAGCCGACCCGGCAAGGCGTGGATCGATCAGCGCTTCGATCGGACCCGCACCGACGCGGTTTTGGGTTGCCGGGCGACGCCGCTCTTCCAGGGCCTCGTCGAACAAGCGCGCTGGATGCGCGAGACGCTCGAGCGCACCGCTTCTCAGCGCGGAGGCGCGGCATGAAGGTCGTCGTCACCGGGGCCACGGGCCATCTCGGTCGCTTCGTCGTCGAACGCCTCGCACACGCGGGGTGCGAGCTCGTCGCCGTGTCGCGCTCGGGGCGCGCTCCCGAGCCTCCGTTCGGGCGTCCGGCGCTACCCCCGCTGCAAACGCTCGCGCTCGATCTCTGCACCGACGACGCCGTTACTGCCCTCGCGAACGTGCTCGGGCCCGAGGTCACGCTCGTCCACCTCGCCGGCAGTCGTCCCGACGCGACGGACGGCACGCGGGCGGCGCGGGACCGCTTGCTCGACCTGGACGTGATGGGAACGCACGGACCCTTGGAGCCCCCGGGTGCGCGGGAACACGAACCGGGG
>QGUH01001048.1 GCA_003242355.1 Pseudomonadota bacterium | reverse complement strand
GCCTGGGGCTCTTCCTGGCCGCGGCGGCGGTCGCCGTCGGCGGGGTGGCGCTGTTCGTGGGGACGCGGCAGTCCACGGCGCCGGAGGACCGCGCGCCGATCGAAGTCGCGCGCCCCGCGTCCGAAGCGCCTGCTCACCCGAACGCTGCGGATCGGGAACGAGAGCCGGCGTCCCCACCGGCCACGCCGCAAGTAGCCGCGGAGCAGCAGCACGCCCGTGCGCTCCCGAGCGAAGATCCCGCGCCGGTCGCATCCGCGGAGGCGACGTCCGGAGAGACGCCGAAGGCCATCGAACCGGCGCCCGAAGGCCCGACGCCTGTCGTCGCAGCGAGGCGCGCGCAGGCGACGACACCTCGAACGCAGTCCACGCCCTCCGCGCGAGTGGCGGCGAAACCGAGAGAGGCGACACCGACGACCCCCGAAGCCACACCGCCGTCCGAAGCGTCTGCACCCGCGCTCCGCCCCGCGGCGGGCACGACGCATGGACTCCCCGAAAAGCCGTCGACCGGCGCGGTGCAGGCCGCCGTGGGCAGTGTCCTCGGTTCGGCGCGCGCGTGTGTCGCTGGCTCGAAGAGCGGTTCGAACGCGACGATCGTGTTCGCGCCGAACGGCAGCGTCTCGAGCGTCACGGTGACGGGCCCCGCGGCGAACACGCCGGCGGAAGCGTGCCTTCGTTCTGCGCTGAGCCGTGCGCGCGTCGAGCCCTTCGCGGCCACGTCGTTCAGCGTGAACGTCTCCGTTCGCCCCTGAGCGCCGCCCTCATTCGCGATCGAGCGCGGCGAGCTCGGCGTCGAGCCGTGCGTCGAGCGCGGGGTTGGCGGGAGCCTCGGGCGCTTCGGGTGCGGCGGTGTTGGATGGCCGCTGCGACCGATCGCGCCAGCGGCGGAGCAGCAAGATCGCTCCCACACCGGCAACGCCCATGCCGAGGGCGAGCAACACCCCGGTGCTGCCGAGACGGCTTCCTCGCGGAACGGCGATCACGCGCTCCCCGTAGCGCTCGACCAGCGAGCGCTCGATGGCTTCGGCGGACTCGCCCGCGGCGAGCCGCGCTCGGATCTCGCGCCGAAGTGCGTTCGACACCTCCGAGCCGTGAATGTCGATCGTCTGGTTCCAACAGCACGGCGCGATGATCCGACCTTCCAGCGCTGCGGCGCCGGGAACGTGACCGACCGGCGCCGAGGCTGCGGCGCTCGGCGCGTGCGCCGCGTCGGCCCGAGTGCCCGGCGCAATCGAAACTGCCGCAAGCACGGCGAGGAGGCCCAAGGGGCGTCGCATGGTCCGAAGCTTGCCACGCCGGAGCCGGTCGCGACACCGCCGGCTCATTGCGAGCCCGAGGACGACTCGTCGATCGCGAGCAACATGCTCCGAACCGTGCAGAACTTCTCGCGCACTTTGCCGAGTTTCTCGCCGGCAGCGCGCTCTTTTCTGTCGATGCACGCCCACTCGCGATAGCTGACCCAGCGAATGCCGCGTTCGGCCAATAGCTCGAGCACGCGCCCCGGGCGCCGCGCGGAACGGCTCGCGAGCGCCTCCCCGCGGTCGGCGAGCATGGCTTCGACGGTTTCCCGCGCGTCTTGCTTGTTCGAGCCGAGCAGCCCCACCGGGCCGCGCTTGATCCAGCCGGCGACGTAGCAGCGCGGTACGCGCTCGCCGGGAGTGCCCACACGACCGCGGTCGTTCGGAATCACGCCGCGAGCCGCGTCGAACGGTAGCCCGCCGACGGGAGTCCCGCGGTAGCCGATGGATCGGATCAAAAGACCGCACGAGAGCGTCTCCACCTCGCCCGTCGGTTGCGCCGAAAGCGAGCCGTCCGGCTGGACCACGAGCGCGCTGCGCTCGATTTCCACCCCGGACACACGCCCCTCCACGCCGAGCACGCGGCGCGGAAGGGCGAAGAAGCGAAGCCGAACGAGGCGCTCCGCCCGACCGCTCGGCGCCCGCGGCAAGGTGGCCAGATACTCGAGATTGCGCCGCGCGGCCGCGGTGAGCTCCGCATGCGGCTCGGGAACGTCGCCCTCCACCACCACTTCGACGCCGTCGAGGCCCGCAATGTCGGCGAGCTATCCCTGATCGAAGGAGGCCTGCGCCGGCCTCCGAGGCCGAGGAACAAGACATTAGCGACGCGGGCCCTGGGAAACCGGGTCGGGGCCCCGCGCGGGGAGTTCGGTG
>QGUH01001047.1 GCA_003242355.1 Pseudomonadota bacterium | reverse complement strand
GTTTGCGGGCGGGGTGTTTGGCGTGGGGTCCGTCCGAGCCGGTTCCGGCGCGGAATCGGGGGAGGTCGCGTCGCTCATACCCTGGGCTCTCGTTCGCGTTGCTTACGACAGCTCGCCCGAAAGGGCTACAGAATCGCCGGGAGAAATTCGCCGAGGACGGCCGGCAGAAAGGTTTGCATCGGCGCCGCACCGCGGACGGCCGGCCGTGAGGGTTGCACGGCACCGAACATTTGTTTAGTCTCTGCGGGCCATGCCGGAGCCCCCGTGGGCAGAGCCGCGCGGCATCGACGCGGTCCTCGCCGCCTTTCAGGAGCAAGGGAAGCTTCGACGTTGCATCGCCGCCGAGCGGCGCTTCGGGGAAGCGGAGGCCGTGCTCCGCCCGCCGCCCCCGGCGCTCGGCGCCGGCGCGCGCCAGGCCCTCGCCGCGCTCGGCATCTCGGAGCTGTACTCGCATCAGGTGGAAGCGATCGAGGCGGCCCTCGCCGGCCGCCACGTGGTGATCGCGACGCCGACGGCGAGCGGAAAAAGCCTCTGCTTCCACCTGCCCGTGCTCGAAGCGCTGGCGCGCAACCCGGCCGCCACGGCGCTCTACGTCTATCCCACCAAGGCGCTCTCGCGCGATCAGGAGCACAGCCTGCTCGGGCTACTCGGGAACGCAGGGCTCGCGAGCCCTGCCATGGTCGTCGACGGCGACACGCCGGGAGACGCGCGGCGCGCCGCGCGCGAGCGCTGCCGGGTTGTGCTCACGAATCCGGACATGTTGCATGCCGGCATCCTGCCGAGCCATGCGCGCTGGGCGAGCTTCTTTCAGGGGCTCGAGTACGTGATCGTCGACGAGCTGCACACCTACCGCGGCGTGTTCGGCTCGCACATGGCGCACGTGCTCGCACGCCTGCGGCGCATCGCGCGCTTCCACGGCAGAGATCCGCAAATTCTCGGCGCTACCGCGACGATCGGCAATCCCCTCGCCCACGCGGCGCGCCTTTATGGCGTACCGGAAGACGCGGTCACGCTCGTCGATCGCTCCGGGGCGCCGCGCGCGGCGCGCGAGGTGTACATCTACAACCCGCCGGTCGTGAACGAAGAGCTCGGCGTGCGCGAGAGCTCGCTCAAACACGCCGTGTCCATCGCCGCGGAGCTCGTGCGCGCGCGCGTTCCCACGATCGTGTTCGGCCCGTCGCGCAACTCCGTGGAGGTCATGCTCAAGTACCTCCGGGCGCGGGCCGGGGACGTGGCGGGCGCAGGCGCCATCATGGGCTATCGCGGCGGCTATTTGCCCGAAACGCGCCGGCGCGTCGAAGCGGGCCTGCGCAACGGCGAGATTTTGTGTGTGGTCGCCACGAACGCGCTCGAGCTCGGTATCGACATCGGGGATCTCGATGCGGTGGTGTGTGCCGGGTATCCGGGCTCCGTCGCGGCGACGTGGCAGCGCTTCGGCCGCGCGGGGCGCCGCGGCACGCGCAGCATCGCCGTGCTCGTGTGCTCGAGCTCGGCGCTCGACCAGTACCTCGCGCGGGATCCGGACGCGCTCTTCGCCGCATCTCCCGAAGAAGCCCGCATCGATCCAACCAACGTCGAGGTGTCGATCCAACACCTCAAGTGCGCGGTGTTCGAGGCGCCGTTTCAGCTCACCGCGGCCGGGCCGCTTCCGGCGCGGCCCGCGCCCGCCGTCGGCGAGAATCACTTCGGGCTCGACGCGAACGCGACGCGCGATGCGCTCGAATACCTCGCCGGGCACGGCCTCGTGCACGCGTCCGCAGGCCGGTATCACTGGGTGGGCGAAGCGTTTCCGGCGAGCAGCGTGTCGCTGCGCAACATCGGCTGGGACAACTTCGTGATCATCGACGTCGAAAACGGCCGTTCCATCGCCGAGCTCGACTATCGCGCCACCCACACGATGCTGCACGAGCAGGCGATCTATCAGCACGACGCCGAGCAGTATCAGGTCGAGCGGCTCGACTTCGAGAACCACAAAGCGTTCGTCCGCAAGGTGGAGCCCGACTATTTCACGACCGCCCTCACCTACCGCACCGTGAGCGTGATCGAGGAGGCGAGCACTCGCCCCTTCGGCGCCGGGCACATCGGCCTCGGGGACGTGAAGGTGCTCGAGCGCGTCACCGGCTACAAGAAGATCAAGTTCTTCACGCACGAGAACGCGGGCTACGGGGA
>QGUH01001046.1 GCA_003242355.1 Pseudomonadota bacterium | reverse complement strand
GAAAGGGAGAGCCGGTATTTGGGCGTGCAGCCCGACCCCTTGGGTGTTGCCGGTTGGTGGGTTTCCCCTTTCATGCCGAGCGCCCGGTCCATTCGCTCGCGGGCAACACGGAGGCTTCGATGGCGCAGACGACAATCGTGGGACAGGAGAACCAGGTGCTGAAGGAAGGCAATCGTCCGACCGAGGCGACTTCGTCGAAGCGCCCTTCACGCCGCGTTCGCAAAGGGCTCACGATCGAGCGTCGGTTCACCGAGGTCGGAGCCGATCCGTTCGCCGGCATCGTGTGGGAAAGCCGGCAGAGCGTCATCACGAACCCCGATGGGTCCGTGGTGTTCAAAATGGAGGGCGCCGAGGTACCGGCCAGTTGGTCCCAGCTCGCCACGGATATCGTCGTCTCGAAGTACTTCCGTAAGGCGGGCCTCCACGGCGACAAGACGCGCGGGGAAACGAGCGTCCGCCAGGTCATCCATCGCATCGCCCACACGATCCGCGTCGCCGGCGAGCAGTTCGGCGGCTACTTCGCCTCCAAGAAAGACGCCGACGCCTTCGAGGCCGAGCTCTCGTTCATGATGGCCAACCAGTACGGCGCGTTCAACTCGCCGGTCTGGTTCAACTGCGGCCTTTATCACGAGTACGGCATCGAGGGCTCCGGGGGCAACTGGGCCTACGACGAGCAGCTCGGCGACGTCGTCGAGACCACGAACGCGTACGGCCGTCCGCAGTGCTCGGCGTGCTTCATCCAGTCCGTGGAAGACGACCTCATGAGCATCTACGACCTCGTGAAGTCGGAGGCACGGCTCTTCAAGTACGGCTCGGGCACGGGCAGCAACTTCAGCAAAATCCGCGGAAAGCAGGAAAAGCTCTCGGGGGGCGGCACGTCGAGCGGGCTCATGAGCTTCCTCGAGGTCTTCGATCGAGCCGCAGGCGCCACGAAGAGCGGTGGGACCACCCGGCGCGCGGCCAAGATGGTCTGCCTCGACATGGACCATCCCGAGATCGTGGACTTCATCCAGTGGAAGGTCCGCGAAGAGCGCAAGGCCAGGGCCCTCATCGCCGCGGGCTTCGAAGCCGATTTCAACGGCGAAGCCTACCGGACCGTCAGCGGCCAGAACTCGAACAACTCGGTGCGCGTGAACGACGAGTTCATGCGCGCGGCCCTGAGCGGCGGGAAGTGGCAAACCTTGACCCGCACGACCAACGAGGTCGTGGACACCTACGATGCCGCCGATCTCTGGCGGCAGATCGCCGAGGCGGCGTGGGCCTGCGCGGATCCGGGCGTGCAGTACGACACCACGATCAATCGTTGGCACACCTGCCCGAACAGCGGCCGCATCAACGCGTCGAACCCGTGCTCGGAGTACATGTTCCTCGACGACACGGCGTGCAATCTCGCGTCGCTCAACCTCACCAAGTTCCTGCGTGAGGACGGCAGCTTCGACGTGGACGGCTACCGGCACGCGATCGAGATCTTCTTCCTCGCGCAGGAGATCCTGGTCGACTTCTCCTCGTATCCGACCAAGCGCATCGCGCGAAACTCGCACGATTTCCGCCCGCTCGGCCTCGGCTACGCGAATCTCGGCACGCTGCTCATGCTGCTCGGGATCCCGTACGACTCGGACGAGGGGCGCGCGATCGCCGGGGCGCTCACGGCGATCCTCTGCGGACACGCCTACACGACGAGCGCCCGCATCGCGGCGTCCAAGGGGCCCTTCGAAGGGTTCGCGAAGAATCGCGAGCCGATGCTGCGCGTGATGCGCATGCACCAGGAGGCGGCGTACGCCATCAACCGCGACGCGTGCCCGGAGACCCTGTGGCGCGCCGCGTGCGAGGCGTGGGACACGGCCGTCCGTGAAGGCGAAGCGTTCGGTTACCGGAACGCGCAGGCCACGGTGCTCGCGCCGACGGGCACCATCGGGCTGCTCATGGACTGCGACACCACCGGGATCGAGCCCGATTTCGCGCTGGTGAAGTTCAAGAAGCTCGCTGGCGGTGGGTACTTCAAGATCGTCAATCAGTCGGTGCCCAAGGCGCTCGCGCGCCTCGGCTACTCGGAGGCACAGATCCAGGAGATCGTCGCCTACGTCTCGGGCACGAACACACTGCTCGGCGCCCCGCACGTGAACCGCGCGAACCTCAAGGCGCGCGGGCTCACCGACGAGGACCCGCAAA
>QGUH01000122.1 GCA_003242355.1 Pseudomonadota bacterium | reverse complement strand
ATGTGGTGAGGCGTGCGTGGGGTTGTTTTTTTTTTTCCAAGAGGAAGACGGCTTACGGAACTTGGTCGGGTCTGTGGGCTCGGGGATTGTTATAAGAGGCAGGGTGAGCCCCATGCGATCGAGCACGTCGTCCAGATCCACCTCTGCCAGCGCCTGCGCGATTTTGCGGCTCGCGAGCGACGTACCGATCGACATCAAGAAACTGCGGGTCGTCATGGTTCCTCCTTGCAAGCTGCGCCGGGGCTTGCAACGCGCGGGCCAGCGCGGGTCGGGCGCGTGCAGCCAGAATCCCGATGCTGCGCGGACCTGCCCGTAGCCGTTTGCCTCGCCGGGCGCGCAGCTCGCGCCGGCGCGTCACAAGCGCGAGCACGGAGCACGACGCTGCGCGACGTCGGCGCGCTCTCGGAACCCGTTTCGAATTGCCCGGGGTGCACGTGACCTGCGGCACGTTTGCTGCATCGCGCGGCGGCATGGCCGAACCCATGAAGTCCGACGTCCTTTCCGCGCGGGAAGAAGTCGAGCGCGCGCGCGCCGACTTCGTGGAGCGACTCTCCGTCGCGACCCGAACCGGCAAGGAGTTCTTGCAGTCCGCGCTCCACGGCGCTCGTCCGCTCGTGATCGCAGCGGCCGCCGTCGGTGTGGTGACCATTGCCGTCGGGCTCGTGCAGCTCGGCAGAATGCGCACGCGCACCGTGCGCTGGCAGCCTCCCGCTCGCTCGCCGTCACTGCTCGGCTCGATGGTGCGCTCGGCCCTCATTTCGGCCGCCGCCTCGCTCGCTGGGCGGCTCGTGCAGCATCTGCCGATTCTGCCCGCGTCGACGCCTCGCGAATCGAGCGCGCCTTCGTCCTGGGACGGCCCCGGTTCGGGTCCGGCAGGGCGCGCGCGTCCCTTCTGACGAAGGCTGCGAGGAATTCCGACGAAGCCGCCCTTTTCGCCGCGCAGAGCGATTGCTCGAACCCTCCGTAGGATCGCTCGCACTCGATCCGTTCGTCGAATCACTCGCGTCGCGCAACGACTCGCACGGGATCCATCGCGGCACCGCTCGTGCAGATTCCGAGCGCGATGCGCAACGAAAGTCTCGTGTACGCCACGAATGCGGCGGAAATTCCGCGCGTCGGCCCAACCGTGCCCGAGGCCCGATCGGCGGCGCACGACTTGGAGTGGAGTTGGCTCACCGGAATCGAGGACACGTTCATCACGGCTCCGTTCGAGAAGACCGGACGCACGCTGGACGAGTACGAGCTGACCCAGCACTACCAAAACTGGCGCGCGGATCTGGAGCTGATGACGGAGCTCGGCGTCAAAGCGGTTCGCTACGGCGTCCCCTGGCACCGGATCAATCCGGCGCCCGGCGAGTGGGACTTCTCCTGGGCGGATCCGCAGCTCGAGCGGCTCCTCGAGCTCGGGATCGAGCCGGTGGTCGACCTCGTCCACTACGGCGTCCCGGCGTGGATGCAGAACGCCTTCCTCGCTCCCGACTACGATCAGCGCGTCGCGGAGTTCGCCGCGCGGCTCGCCGAGCGCTACCGCGGACGCATCCGCCGCTACACGCCGCTCAACGAGCCGCGCGTCACGGCCTGGTATTCCGGAAGGCTCGGCTGGTGGCCCCCGTTCCGGCGCGGGCCTCGCGGCTTCGTGCTGGTGCTCACCGCGGTGTGCCGGGGCATCGTGCGCAAGGTGAACGCCCTGCGCGCCGTCGATCCGGAGATCACGTGCCTGCACGTGGAGGCCACCGACCTCTACGAGACGCAGGAGAGCGCCCTCGAACCGGAAGTGAAGAAGCGTCAAGAGCTCGTGTTCCTGGCACTCGATCTGATCTCCGGGCGCGTCGACGAAACCCATCCGCTCCGGCCCTTCCTGCTCGAATCCGGCGCCACGAACCAGGACCTCGAGTGGTTCCAGAGCAACGCGATCGAGCTCGACGTGATCGGGCTCAACATCCATCCCCTCGAGTCGCAGAAGGTATTGTCCCGCAACGGCGGGCGGCTGCGGCTGCGCACGCCGTACGCTTCGCCCCTCATCGTGGACCGCTTGGCCGAGCTCTATCACGCCCGCTATGGCCGCCCGGTGCTCGTCAGCGAGACGGCCTCGGAGGGCAGCCTCAAACGGCGCCGCGCCTGGCTGCGCGATTCGGTGGCCGCGGTGGCCCGCGCGCGTCAGCGGGGAATTCCGGTCGTCGGTTACACGTGGTGGCCGATGTTCGCGCTCGTCACCTGGGCGTACCGTCACGGAACGAAGGCGGCATCCGCGTACATTCGTCAGATGGGCCTGTGGGATCTCCGACTCGGTCCCCGCGGCGAGCTCTTGCGCGTGCGCACGCCGCTGGTGGATGCCTACCGAGAGCTGGTGAGCGCCGGCGCGCCCGTCGCGCTCGCCGCCGTGGAACAACCTCCTTGATGGAACGCGCGCTTCGGTGCTCGGTCCTCGAAGCCCGCGCACGCGCGAGGAGCGCGAGCAGGCATTCGCGCCGACGGCGTCCCCGTGGGGCGATCTGCTCCGGCGGCACGAATTGCCACGTCACGTCCCCGGGTGACGTGCCGGGCGAAGCGAACGGCTCCTTCGCGCGGAGCTTCGCATGATCCCACCACGAGCCATGCCCTGATCCATGGAGAGGGAGAGCTGGAGCCGCGTCCAGGAGTTCGCGGGCGGTTGGCTCCTCGCCGCGAGCGTCACGGCGCTCGTCTACCTCGTGATCGTGGAGCTCGCGCGGCTGTTCGCCCTGATTTTCGGGGCGATCCTCGTGGCCATCGCCATTTCGGGGCTCGGCCGCCTCATCAATTTCCGAAATCGCCTGCCGCACGCGCTCGCCGTGAGCCTGGTCATCGTCATCGCGCTGGGCTTCTGCGCGGGGCTCGGTGCGTGGCTCGGCCCTCAGGTGGTCGCTCAAATCGGCGAGCTCGATCAGAAGATTCGACAAGGCGTCGCGAACGCGCGCTCGCTCTTGGATTCCGCGCTCGACTTCTTGGAGCAGCACGTGCCCTCGCTGCGCGATGGGGTCCTACCGCGCGCCGGCAGCATCGTGCAGAGCACCGGCAAGGTGTTGAGCAGCGGATTCGGAACGCTCACCGACGCGGTGGTGGTGCTCCTGCTCGGGTTTTTCCTGGCCGTGAATCCGTCGCGCTACGAACGTGGGCTGCTCTTGCTGGTGCCTCGGGCGCGGCGTGAGCGCGGCCGGGCCGTGCTTCGCGCGACGGCGCACACGCTTCGCTACTGGCTGGTCGCGCGCGGCGTGCTCATGCTGCTCGTCGGCACGCTGTTCGCCATCGGCCTCGCGATCCTCGACGTCCCCTTCGCCGTTCCACTCGGGATCATCGCGGGAATTTTGGACTTCATCCCCTACCTCGGGCCCGTGCTCGGCGCGATTCCGGCGCTGGCCGTGGCGTTCCTCGGGGGACCCGAGCGCGTGCTCTGGGTGCTCGGGCTCTACCTCGTCGTTCAGTTCGTCGAGTCGTACATCGCGGGCCCCTTGGTGGAGTCCAAGGCCGTCACCCTGCCTCCCGGACTGCTCCTCGCCTTCCAGGTGCTCTGCGCGGCGTGGCTCGGCGTGCTCGGCGTTTTGCTCGCAACGCCGCTACTCGTCGCGCTCGTGGTCGGGGTGCAAATGATCTACGTCCAGGACGTGCTGGGCGAGGACATTCGGATCGCCGGCGAGGACGTATGAACGCGCTCGCGTCTCGAACGCGCCCCGACGACCGACGCGTCGTCCGGATCCGGAGGCGCCGAGGCCGTCGTCGACGGCCCCGCCCGCGAGAGCTCGCGCACGACGGTCCGCTCCGCGAAGGCCTCGCTCGGGAGAGCCTTGCCCAGCAGTTCGTTCCGTGAAGGCCTCGTCCGCGAGAGAGTGCGCGCACACCACCCGGAACGGGCGAAACGGCACGACTGCGGGGCTCAGCGCGCGGTCCGCGTCGCGCGGCTCGTCTTCCTGCGCGTCCCCCGAGCCTTCTTGGTCGCCCGCGTCACGCGCCGAGGCGCGGCTTTCGCCGCTTGGCTCACACGCTTCTTCCGGGGTGTGGAGGCGCGCCCGACGGCTCGCGACGGCGCCGCTTTCCGAGGACGCTTCGCGACGCCCCGAGCCGCCCGCCCACGTCCCGTCCGAGGCCGCTGCTCGGCGGCTCGTTCGGCGGCCTCGAGCTCCGCACGCGTGGTCGCTCCCTTCTTCGCCCAACGGCGCGGAACGGCCTTCTTCCGTGCGCTGGCACGACCGAGATCCACCGTTTCGCGCCCGACGAGCTTGTTGAAGCGGCTCGGACGCCCGGATCCCGTCTCGTCCTGGTAGAGGAATGCGAGCTTCGATTCTTCGAACCGCTCGAAGAATTCGTCCCAGGAAATCGGCTCGAGGCTGCGCGCCCCGCTGTATCCGGGAAAGTCGATGCGCAGAATCCCCGGGCCTCCGGCGCCGCGCGTGCGCTTGACCATGGCGGGATGCCCTCCATGCTCCTCGACCCAGGTTCGGATCTCGTCGTGATCGATCGTTGCTCGTGCGCTTCCCGTTGCTTTGGTTCTGCTGACAGCCACTACGACCTCCGCGCCCCATCCGTGCAGGCGGCGTGCCAAGGTGCGCGGATGATCGCGAAACGAGCACGCTGCTACGAAGCGATTCGCCCAAGAGCCAACGCACGAGCCCCGAGTTCGAACTGACGCCGAGGACGCCGGAAGGGACGACCGCGGCCGAAGCCCGAATGCTCAGCGCGGAGGCGGCGGCGGCGGCGCGGGCGGCGGCGGCGGCGCGGGCGGCGGTCCCGCGAGCGGCGGCGGCGGCACGTCGGGCGGCGGCGGAGGAGGAGGCGGCGGCTCCGGAGGCTCGGTGTCCGGCTGCACGCACGCCGACAAATCGAACAGCATGTACACGAGCGCTTTCGCCTGCGGCGTCAACGGCGCCTGACTGCAGCCCTCGGGGAACGCCCTGCGGACGACGTCGGTGGCCTGGCCATCAGGCCCCCCGCTCACGTGAATGTCCGTGAAGACGACGCGCCCGCACTGATCTTCCGGAGCTGCCGCAATGGGCGTGTTGAACGTCATGTACTGCACGGCGGGCAGATCGTCCTCGTTCGGGTTTTGCGGCACCCAGATCCAGCGCTGGGTCGGCGGATTCACCGCCGTCACCGAGTGCTGCCCCGCGTAGAGCGTGAGCTCGCCCCGCGTCGTGCTCGCTTGCACGTTCACGAGCCAATCCGCGAGCGCTTCCCCCTTCGGAAACGACGTATCGACGTACGCCGTGGTCGTGAGCGGCAAATCGGCACCCACACCGATGTAGGTGGCCGTGTTCTGGAACGCCTGGGATCCCCCACTGAACCAGTACGAGTGCAGATGTCCGGCGAACACGCGGCCGCCGGCGTTCGCATACGCTTCGAGGTTCGCGAGGTACGGCTCCTTCACCGTCTGGAACATGCTGCCCTCGCACGCCATGATGATGATGTCGTACTGGCGCATCTTCTCCACGCTGTTCCACAGCGTGGTCGCGTGCGAGAAGGCTTCGCCGCCGAGCTGCTCGGTGAACTCTACCGCCCCGGCGCCCGCGCCGAACGGGCCGCCCTGCGGGCCTCCTTGTTGCTGCGGGTTGCCGCCCGCGTAGAGGTGAACCCGGCCGTCGCCAGCGTCCGTCGTGAACTCTTCGTCGGCAATGCCAATCTTGCGCAACAAGCACTCGAGCGCGTCCTGGCTGCCCGTCGTGAACGCAATGCGCGGGATGTGCCCCTCGCTCTTGTTCCGAGGAAGGCGCGTCAGGTTGGGATCGGCGAGCACCGTCTCGGTGCAGGAGGCAACGTTGGGGATCGTGACCTCACGCCGCCACTTGCCGACCTGGATGACGAGCGGCACGTTCTGCCCCGTCGGCACGCCCTCGAGCCGGAACCGACCATTCGTGTCCGTGAGCGCCGTGGTGATCGGGTCGCCCGACAGCGTCACGTTGCAACGATCGCACGACGCGCCATCCTCGATGGGGTCGAGCGGACCGTTCGGCACGTAGACGCGCGCGTTGTAGAGCGGAATGGTGCCGGAAGGATCGTAGACCACGCCGCTCACCGAAGTGGTGCCGCCGTTCGGACACGCCTCGACGTCGCACTCGATCCCGCTGCAGAGCGGCCCGGTCGGGCACACGTTCGGGATCCCCATCCCCCCGCAGACGTCTCCGTCGGGGCACTCCCCGCAATCGATGGTGCCGCCACAGCCGTTCCCGATCTCACCGCAGTAGCGCCCCCCCGACTCGGTCGTGCAGGAAATCGGCTCACAGCTCGTGGAATCCCCGCACACGTTCGGAATGCCGCCACCGCCGCACGTCTTCGGCGCGGTGCACTCGCCACAGTCGATCGTGCCGCCACAGCCGTCGCCGACTTCTCCGCAAAACTCGCCGCCCATCGTTTCGCAGGTCAGCGGAACACAGCCGGGCGTGGTGCACACGCCGCCCGTGCACGTCTGCCCCGATGGGCACTCGCCGCAGTCCAGCGTGCCGCCGCAACCGTCGCCGACGAGCCCGCAGTAGCGACCGCCTTCGGGCGTGCACGTCAGCCGAATGCAACTCGGCCCGCCGACGCAGATCCCATCTTCACACGTGGCATCCCCCTCGCACTCGCCACAGTCGAGCTCGCCGCGACAGCCGTCTCCGATGATCCCGCAGTAGCGGCCGCCGGGAGGCGTGCAGCTCACCTTCTCGCAAGAGCCGCCCTCTTCTCCCGTGGTGGGCGGCGGCGTGATCACGGGCCCTGGGGTCGTCGACTGCGGTGGCGGCGGCGTGGACGTGCCGCTCAATCCGCCGGTCGCGTCGTTGGAACCTCCGGACGACGTGCCGCCGGTCGACACGGGAACCTCGACGAGCACCCGCGTGCTCTCGCCGCCCGTGCACCCGATCAGCGCAAGCGCGAGCGGCCACGCCGCAGAAAGGCGCCCTCGATGCGCCCTTTCGTTACAGGCCCGAGGAAACACTCCAGGCATGACGCAATCACCGCGCATGATCGGCATGCGCCATGATGCCGTTAAGCGTCTGAACAATCAACGCAGTTCGTTCGTCTCGCGGCGATCGTTCTTCACGGTAATTGGCTACGAGCGCTCCGACTCATCGAGTCTCGCTCTCCCGTCGCGTTCGGACCCCGATTCACTCTCCATCGTTATTTCCGAGCAAGCTGCATACGCCTTGCACGGCCCCGATAGCCCTTCTTCCCGTGCCGCGAGGAGGCTCGGGTACCGGAGCTCTCCGACGCGAGCGCTGCGCTCCTCTCCTCAATTTGCGTTCGGGGCCGCCAGGCCCCGTCGAGGTGACCGTCGCGTCCCACGCGTCGGAGGGCATTCGTGCCCCCAGCAGGTCGATCACAGGCGAATGTAGCGCCAGGGGGACATGTCGAAGTGGAAGTGATCGGCGTGGTCGCGATGGCCGGGGCCGATCATCCCCCGAAAAACGTCGCCTCGATTGATGAGCCGCTCGGTAATGGTGCGGAGAAACCGAGCGTGGATGGCGGCGACGCCTTTCTCCGCTCCCCAATGCCGCAGCACCCGCACCTGGAACGCGCGGCTCAGGCGCTCCGGCAACCCTTCGGGCAAGGTCGCCGCGTCGTCTGCCGGTCCGAAATCGAAGCCGACCACGTCGAGCGCATTGCCGAGTGCGTGCTCGCTCAGGCGGTGCGCGCGATTCCTCGACGTGCGGCAGCTGTACGCACCATAGTGTCGGATCCAGAGGGGGCGCCGCCCGTAGGTTTCCTCGGCAACGTTCGCCACGACCTCCTCGAAGCGAGCGAGGCGCTCGAGGAACGCTTCGTTCACGAGGATCGCGCCGCGATACTGCAGAGTCGTTCCCGTGTAGCGCACCAGGCCGCGCCGCACGCACGGGATCTTCCCGTCCGCGCGGCGAACGAACCGCTCGATCACGTCGAGGTCGTACGCATCGCCCCGCAGCGCGTTCCAGTAGGCGAACAGCGCGCTGCGCGAGAGGCGCTGCCGCGTGGCGCCGCTCGCCGTCTCGGCGGTTTCCCGCGCTCGGAGCGCACGCAGGGCAAACGGAGTGTGCTCATCCCCCGTGAGCATCGGCCAATCGTACACCCAGGCATCGAACGCAAAGGGACCGTCCATGGCATGCAGAGCCGACCCTCCGCACGTGAGCGTGGGCCCGTCCCCTTTTACAAATTTCCGGCCCCACGAAAGGGACCCCAATCCCTAT
>QGUH01001045.1 GCA_003242355.1 Pseudomonadota bacterium | reverse complement strand
GGCTGCGCGCGCTCGTGGTGTTCGACGAGGTGTACGGCTTTCTGCCGCCGCACCCCGCGAACCCGCCCACCAAGCGCCCGCTCGTCGCGCTGCTGAAGCAAGCGCGCGCTTTCGGCGTGGGCATCGTCGTGGCCACGCAGAACCCGATGGACCTCGACTACCGCGCGCTCAGCAACGCGGGTGTCTGGGCAATCGGGCGTTTGCAGACCGATGCCGATCGCCTGCGCGTGATGGAGGGACTCGGCGGCGGCGAAGACGGCCTCTCCCGCGCCGAGCTCGGCTCCATCGCCAAGCGGCTCCGCCAACGCTGGTTCCTGCTGCGCAACGCCCACAGCCGGGGCGGCACCGTGCTCCTCCAAACCCGCTGGAGCCTCTCGTGGATGCGCGGCCCCATGACCCGCGTCGAGATCCAGCGCGCGCGGGAGCTCCACGCGGGTGCGGACGGCGTCCGCGCGGTTGCGGAACCGTCGCTGGTGGAGGCGGCGTCGGGATAGTCTTTCGGCCGCTATCCCGCCAGCGCTCCACCCGTTCCTCTCGCCCGACCCGACGTCCAGCCGTGCCCGCGCTCTTCATGCGCGGAACACTCGTCGGTGAAGCCACGCACGTCACGAACGCAGTTGGCCGAACGTTTACGTCTTCCGCGAGCGAGGCAGGATTGCGTACGGTAACCGGACCGCCACGGTGAGGCCAAGGAGCCCCGAGGGGGCGGTGTGCGGCGTCACGCTTTGATGACGTTCGGCGCGGGCGTCCGGTACACGCCTCGGGTATCGACGATGAGCGGGGCCTTCTCGAGCACGAACCCATAATCGACCGCCGAGTGATCGGTCGCGATGAGCACCGCGT
Source organism: Pseudomonadota bacterium (assembly GCA_003242355.1). Classification (GTDB taxonomy): domain Bacteria; phylum Myxococcota_A; class Polyangia; order Polyangiales; family Polyangiaceae; genus PMG-095. Next base: position 1,327 of record QGUH01001045.1, on the reverse strand, counting down.
CTTGCGCCGACAGCACCTCGCCCGTGAGCGGCACGCTCTCCAAGCGCCCAAGGTGCGGCCACGAACGAAGCGACGGCAACACCGGGATGTGCGGGTCGTGGTAGCGCACCTGCGCCCCGCGTTCGCCAAGGAGGTGCATCAGCTCGAACGCCGGGCTTTCGCGCGGATCGTCGATGTCCTTCTTGTAGGCGACGCCCAGGATCAACACCTTCGCGTCCTTCAGCGCCTTGCCGCGATCGTTGAGGGCGAGCTGCAGCTTTTCCACGACGTAACGCGGCATACCCACGTTGATCTCCCCCGCGAGCTCGATGAACCGCGTCGAGAGCCCATACTCGCGCGCCTTCCACGTCAAATAGAACGGGTCGATCGGGATGCAGTGCCCGCCGAGGCCCGGCCCCGGATTGAAACGCATGAACCCGAACGGCTTCGTCGATGCGGCATCCAGCACGTCCCACACGTCGATGCCCATCCGCTCGTAGATGATCTTGAGCTCGTTCACGAGCGCGATGTTCACGGCGCGAAAGATGTTCTCCGTGAGCTTCACCGCCTCGGCGACCCGCGCCGACGGCACCGCCACGGTGCGTCGAATCACCGCCGAGTACAGCCGCTGCGCCATCCGCAGCGCGTCCTCACCCACGCCGCCAACCACTTTCGGAATATCCCGCGTGCCGTAATCGCGATTCCCCGGGTCTTCGCGCTCCGGCGAGAACGCGACGAAGAAATCGCGCCCCGAGCGCAACCCGCTCCGCTCGAGAATCGGCAAAACGAGCTCCTCGGTCGTCCCCGGATAAGTCGTGGATTCCAGCACCACGAGCTGCCCAGGTCGCAGGGCCTTGCTGATGGCCTCCGCCGTCTCGACGATGTACCGCATGTCCGGCTCGCGCTGGCGCGTGAGCGGCGTCGGCACCGTAATCAGCAGCGTGTCCGGCTCCCCGAGCCGCGTCAAATCCGAGGACGCCACCAGCTTCCCCGACTGCGCAGCGAGCCGAATCCGCTCGGGCTGCAAGTGCTGGATGTACCCCTCCCCGCGGTTCAGCTTCTCGACCTTCTCGGGGTCGGTATCGAACCCCATCACCCGAAACCCCGCTTCCACGAACGCGAGGGCGAGGGGCAGCCCCACGTAACCCATCCCGATGACGCCCACTAGGGTTTCACGGGCGTCTACTCTGCCGAGGTAGGCTTCGACCCGGGCTCGTGGCTCGTCCTGATCAGTTCCCGGCATGGGCCCTGTCTACCGTAAGCCGGGGTAAGGTTCAACGGCCGCCCAGTCACTTCTCTTCATCACGACGTACGCCCAGTCCGAACGTGCCGTCTCGTGAGGCATTGC
>QGUH01000121.1 GCA_003242355.1 Pseudomonadota bacterium | reverse complement strand
GGGCGCGGGGGGGGAGGGGCCCCCGCTCGTTTCCCCCGGCGGGGGGGGGGCGGCGCGTGCCGCCCTCCGAAACGAGGCTAGAACGCCGATCGGTCGAACCGATCGGCGTTCTAGCGCGCGCGCAGCCCCCGACGCCGTCGAAGGATCGCGAGCGCGCCGAGCGCGAGCGCGGCGAGCGGGGTGCGACCGTCGTTCACCGGCGCCGCGGGCACACGGCACCCGCAGCCTTCCGAGGCGGGCGGGGCCGCGTCGTTGCTCGGCGGGGCAGCGGTGCCGCCACCCGTCGTGCCGCTCGGAGCGTTTCCTGCGCCGCCGCTTCCCGGAGCAGTCGCGCCGCCGTTCGGAGCGCCCGCGCCGTCGTTCGGCGCTCCCGCGCTCGCACCACCCTGGCCCGGTGTGCCCGCGGTCGGCGTGCCCGCCGTGCCGGCTGCAGGCGGCGCGCCGCCGCTGCCTCCGGCCGGTGCAGCGCCGCCCGCTCCGCCGGTTTCCGCGGAGCCGCCGCCCGCGCCACCCTCGCTGGGAGGCGGCGCGTGGTTCTTGGGAGCAAACGCGGGTGGACCGAGATAGCTCGGGCGCAGGTTGCCCGTCGCGACCACGAGCTTCTGCAGCACGACGCCGGTATCGACGGCCCAGATCTTGAGCACGTGATCCCCGGGCATCACCGAGTGCGTGCTCTTGCTGACGATGACGTTGTCGGAGACGTGGCGTCGCCACGTCTCGATGGAATCGTCCGCCGTGATGTCGATGACTTGTGGCTGCGCATCGTCGAACGAGACGCCGTAGCGCAGCCCGGTGCCCTTGTAATTCAAGCTCGGCGAGAAGTAGGCATGAACCGTGACCTCGCCCGAGTGGAAGAGGTGCATGCGGTACTCGAGCCGCGCGCCGTCGCCGCCGGGAGTCTGCGGCGGAGCCGTGACGGGAAACGGCGTCACCGCCGAAGCCGTGCGGCCCAGGTCGGGGAGCACTTGCCACGTGATGGCGTCGCTGTTCACCGCGCTCGTGAACTGCTCGGCGTCGATCGAAACGTAGCCGTCGGTTTCGACGTAGCCGACCACGTCGTTCGGGTTCGGCGCCTCGGGGTTTCGCACCGGCACCTGGACGACGACGCTCGAGCCGTTCGGGCCCGTGATCGTGACGGGGACTTCGTGCTCCCCCTTCGGCGCCGCCGCGAAGTCGACGGTGACGGTGAGCCGTTGCTCGGTGTCGATCATCCCCTGTGTGGGCTCGACGGTGAGCCACGCCTCGCCCGAGGTCGCCGTGAACTCGAAGTCCGTTTGACCGCGATTGAAGACGTCGATGTAGCGCGGCAACTCGTTGTACGGCGTGATCTCCGGAAGCCGGGGCATCATCGCATCGCCCGCGCGGAAGAAGCTCTCGGACCCCTCGACGGCCACCGCGAGCTCGGCGGGCATCGGCACCGTGATCTCCTGGACCGCCGGCATGTTGTTCATGGCCGGCTCTTGCCAGTCCGTGTACCCGATGTGCGTCTGCGACATCATGTTCTTCCACTTCCCGCCGGAAATCCCGGTGTGATAGTGGTTCGTGAGCTGGGCGTCGCGCGCGAACAGATCGCGGGCACGCTGGGCGAGGGCGTTCGTGGCGGCACGCCCCTGGGTCGCATAGAGCCGGTTCTTGGCCGCAGTGACGTAGAGGTCGTTGAGGTTGGCGCAGGCCGCGACCGGATAGAGAACGAGCTGGTAGTACGCGTCGCGCGCCTCGGTCGGGAGCATCTCGTCGATTTGCTGGGCGCGCTCGGCGAGCGCGTTGTACTCGGCGACGACGCGCTCGGCCTCGAGGTAGTTCACGAGGCTGTACGTGCCCGGCTCGAGGAGCTCGGGTTTGCGGCGCGCATTGTACTTCGCGTACTTGGCGAGGATGTCGCCGATGTCGGCGGCGTGCTCGGGGCCGAACTGTTGCTCGGCCCAGATCCGCGCGTAGTCGTCGAGCGAATCGGGCGTCCACTCCTCGGGGTTCCAGGCGAGATCCATGAAGAACTGAATCGGGAACTCCATCGGCTTGATGTCGCCGACGTTGACGATCCAGATCCGGGTTGCGCCGTGCCGATAGGCGAGGTGCATCTGCTCCCAAATCCGCGGCAGTGGATTGGTGTTGATCCACTTGTAATTGCGCGGATCGCCCACGTAGTCGTAGTGGTAGTAGATGCCGTAGCCGCCCGCGCGCGGCATGGCGTCGACTTTGGGGAGCTTTCGGATGTTTCCCCAGTTGTCGTCCGCGAACATCAGCGTGATGTCGTCGGGAACCTCCATCCCCTTGTCGTGGTACTCCTGCACCTCCTTGTAGAGGGTCCACACCTGGGGAATGGTGGCGGGGTCGCGACCGGTCGTGGTTTGCAGGATTTGGCGCTGATCCGCGACGATGCGTTCGAGCAGCTCGATGTTGGCTTCTTCGCTGAGCGCGACGTCGCCGTCACCGCGCATGCCGACGGTGACCAGCGTTTCCCAGTCGCCCATGCGCTGGATGCCCGCGGTCCAGAAGGCCTTCAGGGTGTTGGCGTTCTTCTCGTAGTCCCAGTCGCCGCTGCCGTAGCGCGCCCACTCTTCTTGCGCTCGCGTCATCGGCTCGTGGTGCGACGTTCCCATCACGATGCCGTATTCGTCCGCCAGCGGCCCGTTCATGGGATCGTCGTCGTAGAACGCCTTCCCCCACATGGCCGGCCAGAGATAGTTCGCGCGCAGGCGCAGGAGCAGCTCGAACACCCGCTCGTAGAACTGGCTGTTGAAGCGGCCGTTGTTGGTGTTCCAGGTGGCGTTGAACCAGCCGAGGAGCGCGGGGTTCTCGTCGTTGATGAAGAAGCCGCGGTACTTGACCTTGGGCTCGCCCAACGTGTGGCGGCCTGGAAGAACGTGGAGCTCGGCGCGCTTCTTGGGCGGGACGTCCGCCCAGAAGTGCCACGGCGAGACGCCGATCTGCGCCGCGAGCTCGTACATGCCGTAAATGGTGCCGCGCTTGTTGCTGCCCGCGATGACGAGCGCGCGGGTCACGCCGGCCATCGGCGCATCCACCACCTGCGTGACGAACATGTCCCAGCGACCCTCGAGATCCGCGACGTCGAGCTTGCCCGATTCGACGAGCTGGTCGATGAGCGGGCTCTTGCCGAGCGTGCCGATGATGACGACCTCGCCGGATGACGGCGCTTGATTCGTCGTGAGCGTGGGCTCGGAGCCCGTCACGCGCCCGATGTCCGTGCGAAGGTGCCCGGCGACGCGAACGACACCGGGAAAGTCTTGGGAGCTGACGTAGAGCGGTGCCGCCGTTCCGCCCGTCACGAGCGGAAAGCGATCGGCTGCGGCTTCGAAGGCGACGTACGCGCTCTGGTCCGCACGCAGAGCCAACGACAGCGGCGCGATGGCAGTGCCCGACGCCGTCGAGCTCGTGGCGATGCCGTCCGGCGCGCACGCGACGAGCGCCGGCAGGGAGCTCAGCAGCGCAATGCGCCCTGGCCGAAGGCCACGCACGTGCGATCGGTTTCGTTTCTCGGAACCACGGCGATTGGACCAACCACGCATGTCGTTCGTTGCCTCTGAAGGTTGCGGATACACCAAAGGGACGCGCTCGGCGTGCCTGTTCGACAACCGAGTGCCCGACTTGAAGCGTTGGTTTTCGGATGGAACGCGCCCCGGCGTCAACCGCGCACGGAGACGGCGAGCGCTCGATTGGGGGATGACACCCCCGCGCCGGCCCGTTTTTCCGAACGGGCGTTCGCGTATCGATTCGAGATCGATGCGGATCTCCCCACGCGACCGCTCGAGGCCCTCTCCGGGCACACGAACCGGATCTTTGCAAAAATGCGCAAAATCAGGCGCGTTCGTCCGGCTCGGGACTCGGGCGCGGACGTTCGCGTCTTCGGAAGACGTCTTTACTCGTCGAGCACGGAACGGAAATCGCGGTCGAGCACGGTTTTGCGGCCGGCGCTGCGCGCCTTGTCGATCGCGCGATCGCACAGGCGCCGCAAGTGATCCGAAAGCACCTCGACGGTGGCATCCGACGTGTTGAAGCCGGAGCGCGCGCGAATGTACGCCTTGAGCTTCGATACGACGACGAGGATCTCGCGCGGTACGCTCTCCGCGGCGGGCGGGCTCACGATCTTTCTGTTGGGGCTTTCTTCGGACATGGCAGCCTCGTTGCGATCGGGGCTTGCGGCGGAGATCGGCTCACGCGTGCCCGGCGCTTTCGAGCAGCTCTCGGCGGCTCGAGCGAGCTCCGCTTCCCACTCGGCGCGCGTGGGCGCGGTCACGGGCTCGGCCCAGGCGTCGCGATGGCGCTGTTCGGGAACGTGGGCGTCCCAGCAAGGCACGCTGCAGAAGTAGAGCGCCGTGCGCGGGCGGTTGCACGTCGATACGCTGCAGCGAAAGTAGCTCGCGCCGAAGGCGATGGGGGTGCGGCACGTGCTGCAGACGCGAAACGTGTCGCCGCTCGGTTCTCGCGCGTTCTCCTGCATGAGGGCCCGAGTCTAGTACACGATCCGGGTGCCGTGCCCCACAGGGCAAGCCGTGAAGCCGTAGACCAGCTACCAGAGGGAGACCGTTTCGGGGTTGGGGTCCCCAAACCTGGGGGTCCTCCACGAAGCTCGACGAAGCTCACTTCGGCGCGGCCGGGCTACGCGCGGCGCCGAGGCCAGTTTTTGTCGATGACGCCGGCGATGATCAGCACGAACGCGAGCAGGCGGACCAAGTAGATCCAGTGGCGGCCCTCCAGCTGGGCGGGCACGGACGACAGCACGATGCGCTCCAGCATGAGCAGCCCGAAGGCGGCGGCGAGGATTGCGAAGAGCCGGTCGTGGCTCCGCCTCCAGTAGCGAAAGAAGAACAGCGCTACGGCCGCGCAGGCCAGGGTGGTCGCCCCGAGGAGGAAGGTGTTCATCGGCGCCTCACGACGTTTCCAGCATGATCATCCCGAAGAGGAGGATCGAGACCCCCGCCAGCGCCGCGGTATTCCGGAACACGCTGAGATCGATGTGCGGACCGATGAGGGCGAGATCGACGAAGAGCAGCACGTTGTTGAGCGCGAATCCGACGAAGCACAGGCTCGTCCAGAGGATCAGGCTCATGCGGCTCCTGCGGTAGCTGCGCAAGAGCAACGCGGCGCATGCCAAGCTGGTGAGCGCACAAAGCAGGTACACGGCCTCAGCCATCGGAATCGTCCTTTCGGATTCGGAATGCGTCTGCGTAAACGCGCAGCCTGTCGATCGGCTTGGAGAAGATGAGGTCGATGATGGTGTAGCGCCGCTCGCGGTACACCTGGCTCAAGCTCGCAACGGCTCGACGCAGCGTGTCCGTGAGCGGGTCGAAGCGATACAGCGTGACGCCTGCGTCCTCGCGAGAGGTGAGGAATCCGCGCGTGCGCAGATCGGCGAGCCTCGCCGCGGCGGAACGCTCGCTGGTCCGAATCTCCTCACTGACCGCGCTCGCGCTCCATTCGCGATCGGCGTGCTCCCGAAGGAGCAGCAAGACCTCGAGCTGTTCGACCGACGTGATGTGCTGGGCGATCAGTTCTTGGACTTCTCTGGGGAGCTCGCTCTGAGTCACGAAAGGGTGCTCCGTCAGACGTGCTGCGTCGAACGACCTCGCGATTGCCAAGCACGAGGGGTGCCAGTTTCTCTCCGCGCCGAAGCGAGTTCGACAGAGCCCTTCTCCGCGCGAGTCCTCCGCTCGGCGCTGCCTTCGCCGTGCTTCGGCGCGTTCCCAACCGTGAGAACGCTTCGTGCCGCGACGGAGAGCCGTTCACCGATCGAAGTGCGCGCGATCGCGCGCAGACATCGTGAGCTGAAACCGGAACTCGATCGAGTCATGCTTGCCCTTCGGGGTCGAGGGCGCTTCGCGCCGCGACCGACTTCGTTCCCGGGTCTCGCACCGCGGGAATCGCGGGGAATGGCCCCGCGCTCCATCAAACCATCAGGACAACGAAACAACATGAACCCCGCCGATGTCCAGCATCCCGCCCAGCACCCGGAGAGGCAGGCACGACGCCGCTCGCTCCGCCTGGCGAACGATCCCGTCACCGAACGCCTGCGTTCGCTGCGCGACGCGCTCTGGGCAGCCAGGCAGGGGGATTTTTCGCTCCGCCTGCCCGTTTACGAAACGGACGAGACGATCTTGAGCGAGGTGGCGCTCGCGTTCAATTCCCTGCTCGAGCAAAACGAGACGCTCGCTCGTGAGCTCGATCGGGTGGCGCGCCGCGTGGGCTCGGAGGGCATGACGAGTGAGCGCGCGTCGCTCGGGCCATCGGGCGGCGCGTGGGGAGCGATGGTCGACAGCGTCAACTCGCTGATCGAGTCGATGGCGCTGCCCAACATGGCGGTCACGCGCTTGCTCGAGCAGGTCGCCGACGGAGACCTGTCGCGCGAGATGCCGATTCATCTCGATGGTCGACCGCTTCGAGGAGAGTTTCTTCGAATGGGCGCGACCGTCAACCGCGTGATCGCTTCGCTGCGCCGCGTGAACAGCGGAGTCTCCAAGGTCGTGCGGGAGCTCGCCTCGGAAGGCAGGATGGGGATTCAGGCCAGCGTCGAAGGGCTCTCCGGCACTTGGAGGGATCTCTGCGAAGACGTGAACCTGCTCTCCGCGACCCTGACCGACCAGGTCCGCAACATCGCTCTGGTCTCGCGAGCCATCGCGAACGGAGATTTGTCCCAGAAGATCACCGTCGAGACGCGCGGCGAAATCCTCGAGCTCAAGAACACGATCAACGCCACCGTCGATCAACTCCGCTCGTTCGCCGCCGAGGTGATTCGAGTTGCGCGCGAGGTCGGAACCGAGGGCAAGCTCGGCGGGCAGGCGGACGTGCGCGGTGTGTCGGGCGTGTGGCAGGAGCTGACCGACAGCGTCAACGGGCTCGCCGCCAACCTGACGTCGCAGGTGCGCAACATCTCTCAGATCGCGAGCGCCATCGCCAAGGGCGACCTGTCGCAGAACATCACCGTGGAGGCCAAGGGGGAGGTTCTCGAGCTCAAGAACACGCTCAACTCCACGGTCGAGCAGCTACGCTCGTTCGCTTCGGAGGTGACGCGCGTCGCGCGCGAGGTCGGCAGCGAGGGGCGCCTCGGAGCCCAGGCCGACGTCAAGGGAGTGTCCGGCACGTGGAAGGACCTGACGGACACCGTCAACATGCTCGCGGGCAACCTGACGGACCAGGTTCGCAACATCGCCGTCGTCGCCACGGCGATCGCGAACGGCGACTTGTCCACCAAGATCACCGTCGCCGCCAAGGGGGAAATCCTGGAGCTGAAGAGCACCATCAACGGGATGGTCGATCGGCTGCGCACGTTCGCCGCGGAAGTGACGCGCGTGGCGCGCGAGGTCGGCACCGAAGGCAAGCTGGGCGGGCAGGCCGACGTCAAGGACGTCTCCGGCACCTGGAAGGATCTCACCGACAGCGTGAACCTGATGGCCCGCAACTTGACGAACCAGGTGCGCGGAATCGCAAAGGTCGTCACGGCGGTCGCCAACGGCGATTTGACGCAGAAGTTCGTGGTCGAAGCGAAAGGCGAGATCGCGGCCCTGGCCGACACCATCAACAGCATGACGGCCTCGCTGCGGACGTTCGCCGATCAGGTGACGACCGTGGCGCGCGAGGTCGGTATCGACGGGAAGCTCGGCGGCCAAGCACGCGTTCCAGGGGTGGGCGGCACCTGGCGGGACCTCACCGACAACGTGAACATGCTCGCCGGGAACCTGACCAATCAGGTGCGCAACATCGCCCTCGTCGCGACGGCCATCGCGAACGGGGATCTCTCCCAGAAGATCACGGTGGAGGCGAACGGCGAGATCCTCGAGCTGAAGAACACGCTCAACGCGATGGTCGATCAGCTTCGGACGTTCGCGCGGGAAGTCACGCGCGTCTCGCGCGAGGTCGGAACCGAAGGAAAGCTGGGCGGCCAGGCGAAGGTCCCCGGTGTGGCCGGCACGTGGCAGGAGCTCACCGAGAGCGTCAACTCGATGGCGCTCAATCTGACCAGTCAGGTGCGGGGAATCGCGCAGGTCGTCACCGCGGTTGCCAACGGCGATCTCGCGCGCAAGCTCGTGCTCGAGGCGCGCGGCGAGATCGCAGCGCTCGCCGACACCATCAACGACATGACCGGGACGCTCCGCACGTTTGCCGATCAGGTCACGACCGTGGCGCGCGAGGTCGGCATCGAG
>QGUH01001044.1 GCA_003242355.1 Pseudomonadota bacterium | reverse complement strand
GGTGGGCCGGTGGAACGGCGGGCCCCCGCGGTCGCGGGGCGATGTTGGACTGGCGATCTTCTCTGGACGGGCTTTCTTGGACGGCAGCCATTTGGATCAATCCCCAGTCGTGCACGAGTCGTGCCGCACGGAATTCCCGTGGTTTTCCCTGGGAATTCGAGCGCAGCCCGAGCGCGTGTCGGTGCATTTTGCCACGCGCTCGGCGGGCCGCAGCAAAAATGCCACATGGTCGTGCCACACTTCTCAGAGGTGGCGCCGCGGGTTATGCCAGAAATGATGCGCGCGAATCCTGGGTCTCGCGACGCTAGTGCGGAGCACCGCCTCGCTCTTCTCGACGAGCTCAGGCAAAGTGAACGGCGTGCCGCAATTTCCAGGGTGGCCTCGGTCATTGGCCACCTCATCGGAACGCCGCTCAACGTGATTGCCGGGCGCGCCGCGCTGATCCGAGCCAATCCGACGCCGGAAAGCGCTGCGGAGAACGCGCGGCGCATCGAAGAGCAGGTCGAGCGGCTCGCGCTGCGGATTCGGCGCTTGATCGACTACTTGACGGGGCCCGAGCCGAAAGCCGAGCCGCGCGGTGCCGATGCCGTGGTGGCCGACGCGCTCTCCCTCTATGTGCCGATTGCGCAGGAACGGGGCGTGACCGTGAGCGTTCACCCGGCGGAGCCGCCCAACGCGACCGTCGAGGGCACGTCGGCGCTCGTGGTCTTGACGAGCTTGCTCTCGCTGGCGCTCCGCATCGCGCCGCCGGGTACCGCGGTCGAGCTCGACGTGCAGGCGGCGGCGTCCGGCGGCGTGGTGTTCGAGCTCCTCGTGCCCGGCCTCGATGCACCCTCGGCGCGCCTCGATCGACTGGATCCGCCCGAGGACGACGACCGAGCCGCGGCCGAGCGACTGCAGGTCCTTTCCGTGTGTTACGCCATTGCGCGACGGCAAGGGGGAATCGTCGAAATCGTGCCGCGAGACGGCAATCAGGTAATCCGCTTCGAGTGCTGCGAAATGGAGTAAGCCAGCGGCGACCGGGTGGAAACGCGCCGAAACACGCGGGGGACGTGGGCCCGGCGCGTTTCGGAAGAACCGAGCGGTGCGACCCCCCGTGAGGTTCACCGCGGAAAGCATCGGAGTCGAGCGCGTCGAGCACAGCGCCGCGTGAGAACGAGCCTCGGGCGCCCCTTCGAAGGTCTCGGTGCCGTGGCCGCCGACGCGTGACGCCTTGCCGCGAAGGGGCGCCACGGCCCCGGGAGAGGGCGGCGTGTGCGGACAAAGCCGCCTCGCCGGTGCCAGCGCGCGTCGTACCGGAAAGACGCACGGCCACTCTCTCCTCTCTCTCGACGCAGCGCTGCTCCTTTCGGCCTCTTGGGGCGTAACGTGCCGCATTTGCGACGAAAGCCGTTGCAGAACCAACCGGTTCTTTCGCACGAAAGACCGTCGCAATGCCAACCGGCTGGGGTGCGGCGTCGGGACGTGCGAGTTGGCACGCGCTTCGCTTGTACCGAGGAGTTCGGACCGACGCCGGAGATGGCCGAGGCCGAAGTGGACTCCGGAAAACGAAATCGCGCTCTGCGCGCAGGGCGAGTGCCGGGCGCTCGCAGGCACGCGGGCGCGAAGGCGTTGGAAGGACGCCAGGAATCGGCCCTTTTCGACTAGCGAGACCGAATCGATCGAAGGAAGTGCGACCCCCGTGCGCCGCCACGCGTTGCGTGCCGCGCGCATTCCCTACTTGGAGGAAACCGACATGTTGTATTGGGCTGCCGTCTTTTTCGTCATCGCGCTGATTGCAGCGTTTTTGGGCTTCGGCGGCATCGCTGCAGGGGCAGCCGGGATCGCGAAGATTCTGTTCTTCGTCTTTCTCGTTCTCGCCGTGCTCTCGCTCATCTTCGGTCGGCGTATTCCGACGTAGACGCGAAATGCGCCGCCGACGACGGGACGAGAAGCGACGAGCCGCGCAAAACGCAAACGAGCGCCGCTGTCTGCGCTCCTCGCGGGTTCGACCTCGATGGTCCGCGCGCAGGCTGTCTGCGCTTCTCGCGGTTCGACCTCGATGGGTCCGCGCGCGGAACCACGTCGTCGCTCGAGGATCTTGGGCTGCGCGGCGGGGGGGACCCCCGGATGCGCTGAAAAACCCGCCGGTCAACGGGCAACCCCACCGGGCCCGCGAAAAAACCACCCGACA
>QGUH01001043.1 GCA_003242355.1 Pseudomonadota bacterium | reverse complement strand
AGCCGAGGCGGTAGTCCGTCATCCCCCGGAGGTAGGCGTACCGCGCCCGATCCTCCGTGCTCAGGGAGTCCATATCGGACTCGAGCGCCCGAAACACCGCGAGCGCGCGCTCGTACTGGTTCTCCTCGTAGAGGCGCTGCCCCCGGTTCAAATCCTCACGGAAAATCGCGCACCCTGCCGCGAGCAGCACGCCGAGGAGCCAAACCCTGCGCATCGCCGGCAAGCTATCGGCTGCTCCCGGCAGGGGCAAGGTGCGCGTGCTCCCTCGGCCAACGCCTACCGAGCGCCGGGGCCTGGCTCTCGACGGTGGCAGCGGCGGAGCAGATCGACGACCAGGTCGGTTCGCGGCCACGTCTCCCCCGGGTTACACGGCGTACGCCAGTCGCTCGGCCCTGTTTCCGGGAGGCGAGCCGTCCTCAGTGAGGCGCTCGCGCCTCGCCGAGAGACTCGTTCGTCGCGATCCTCCGAACCGAGGACTCGCGCTCGCCTTCACGGAGCCACTCGTGGGCATCGACGCGCGGGAGCTGCGCGATCTTGGGCTCCTCGTCGGCGAAAAGCGGAGTCAACAGGCGAAGGACGACGCTACACAAGATCCGCATCACTCTCTTCCTCTTCGGCGTTCGACGACGTCCAAATAAGGGCTCGCTTCTCCCAATCTCCAAACCCCGCTTACCCGCGGTGCACGGGTACGTGCTCCGCCGCTCATCGCGCTCCGAAAGAAACGGCCAGAGCCAGACACGAATCCCCAGGCGGCGCTGCGATGGCGTAGTCGCGAGGCGCGACTTCCTTGCCGACGACCAGCACGTTCTCGGCATGGGTCTCGCCGTCGATGCTGCAACGACCGGTGAGCACCAAAACGTAGTTTCCCGAATACGTGTACGGCTCGCTGGACGTCGTCTCGATGATCGCGGCGCGCATGCCGCCCTCGTCTTCGAGCGGGAGCGAGAAGACGCGCACGCCGGCCTGCACGTCGTCGAAGGAATACGTGTCCGTGAGCGCGTCGTCGTTCGTGTCGATGCGCACGGGTGTGTACTCTTCGATGGAGTCCGTCTCCGCAAAGTCCGGGGGCGCCGCGTACGCCAAGAGAAAGAAGCCCGAGCTCTCGGAGATCGCATGCCCACTCCCCGGCGGGTTGAAGTAAACCGTCCCGTTGGAGTACGTCCCCTTGCCGTCGGTCTGCGCGCCGTCGATCACGTACACCGATTCGGTTCTGGAATGGTAGTGCAGCCCAACACTGCCGTCCGGGACCGTGTACCAGAGAATCGCGATGTGCTCCGTGTCCTCGGCACCCGCCAGAATGAGCTTCATCACGTTCGGCCGAAACTCGACCCACTCGTAGTCGTCCGGGTTGGCCGCCACGTCGTCGAGGTCGAGCACGGCCACCGCGCTCCGGGCGGGCGCCCGATTGCCGTCTCCGCACCCCGCGAGCCCCATGAGCCCGAGCGCCGCGACCGGAATCGACCGACGATAGTCCATGCATCCGCCTTCTACCGGCGCATGCTCCATCGCCCCGTGTGTCCCGCACGTAACCGCTCGATGACCCCCGTGTAGCGACACCCCCTGCGCCCCCCGTCGCTCGCGATATCGAAACCGCCAAGGAGAGCCCCGGGCAGGGCCCGCCGGTGCTGCTGTCCGACGTGCTGGTGGCGCTCCAAGCGGGTGTACGGGAGTTCCTGGACGATCCTGCCAACGTCCTGCCTTGCACCGATCCGGTGAACGAGGACCTCGAGGCAACCCTGAAGAGACTGGCGCTGGCGTTGGAGCAGTGCGCCTGAGCCGGGCGGCGGCCTTGGTGCTCGTGCCCTTCGCGCGAATCGACCTCTCGCCGACGCGCCCTTCGCGAGGATCACCCTCTCCGGTAATAGAGCCGGTAGATGGGCAAACCGTCCTGGATCGCGCGGCGCTCGCGGGGGCTCCGGGCGGTGAAGGGGCTTTCGGCGACGCGGGGTCCGGTGGCGTTCCAGGGGGCGAATGCGGACGCTTCGGCGAGCAGCCGTTCGTACTGGGCGGCGCGGTCCTCGACGTCGGTTTGCACGAAGAGCGCGCCGCCCGGATGGATCGTGCGCGCGAGCTCGGCGAGGAGCGGCGGACCGAGCACGAGCCGCTTTTCGTGACGCTTCTTCCACCACGGGTCGGGAAAGTGGAGGCACGCGAGCGACAGACATGCGTCGGGGA
>QGUH01001042.1 GCA_003242355.1 Pseudomonadota bacterium | reverse complement strand
CGACGCTGAAAGAACGAGGCAAAACGTGGCTCTCACGAGTGTCCAGAGGACGAAACTCGACGATTTCATGGGTCTACGCTTCCGTTTTCGAGGCGTGCGACGGTAGAGAGCAGGCGCTGCTTGATCGCTTCGATCCGCACGGGGTCGGTCACTTTCGCGCCGTTCGCGTCGGTGACGTAGAAGACGTCCGCCACCTGCGTGCCCTCGGTGTTGATCTTGGCGAGCGAGATCTGAAGGCCGAGGGACTGTATCGCATTCGAGAGCCAAAACAGAAGCCCCAACCGATCGCGCGTCGTGACCTCGATCACCGTGTCGCTCGTCGCGCAGCGATTGTCGACGACCACCTCGGACTGCACGCCCGGCGTCGGGCGATCGGACCAGTGGGCCGTTCGACCGCCGCCCGTGACGAGCGCCGCGGGCGTGAGCTCCTGACTGAGAAGCCGCCCGAAATCCCGCTCGAGCCGGGCAAGCCCGTTGACGACCGCATCCACCGTGCTGCCCCGCACCCAGAACAGATCGAGCGCGCGCGGTCGACCGAACGAGTCGATCCACGAATACACCTGGGCGCTGATCACCTTGAAGCGCGCGGCCGCGAGCGTGGCCGTGATCATCGCGAGCAACCCCGGGCGATCGTCGGCGATGAACGCGAGCTCGACGTAGGGATCGGCCGTCGTCATCGCCGTGACGTTGACCTGCTGCATCTGCGCCGCCCGCGCGAACCGCGAATGCCGAACGATCTCCTCCGGGTCGTTCGAGTACAGGTACCGCTCCGGCATCGCGTTCAGGTAGTACTCGAGGAACTCGCGCTCGCCGCGCTCCGGACACATGGCGAGCACGGCCTGTTTCACCTGATCGAGCCGCTCGCTGCCGTGCCGCCCGCCGCTCTCGAAGTAGCGATCGGCGGCGAGATAGAGCTCCTCCAGCATCCGCGCTTTCCAGCTCGTGAGCGCGGTAGGGCTCGTCGTCGAAACGTCGCAGAGCGTGAGCACGTAGAGCTCGCGGAGCCCTTCGCGCCCGTGCACCTCCTCGCAGAACGACTCGATCGTGCGCGGGTCGTCGAGGTCGCGCCGGGTCGCGACGTGGTACATGTGCAAGTGCTTGAGGATGAGGTGCTGCACCTCGCGGACGTCGGCCTCCGGAATGCCGAGTCGGAGCAGGATTTTGCCGGCCATTTCGTAGCCGCGCACGGCGTGCTGCTTGCCGCCGATGTCTTTGCCGACGTCGTGCAGCAGCGCCGCGAAGAAGAGCACGTTCGGGCGCGAGATCTCCGCCGCCAGGTGAGAGGCGAGCGGGTGCTCGGTGGCGAGCTCCCCCCGACAGAGCTCGCGGAGCCGGTCCACGCACGCCACCGAGTGCACGTCGACCGTGTACACGTGGTACACGTCGTGGTGCACGCGGCCGACCACCGGCGCAAACTCGGGGATCATCGCGACGAGCAGGCCGACGTCGTGGAGCTCCTTGAGCACGGAGCCGCCACGCAGCCGCGTCCGCTGCACGGTCGTCACCAGGCGCTGGAACAAGCGCTGCGCCTCGGGGCTCTCCCGGAGCCGCTCGCAGAAGTCCGCCGAGGCGACGGCGCGTGCAATCGAGTCGCGCGCGAAAGGATAAACCGGCAGGTTGCGCCGCACCGCTTCGTCGTAGACGCGCAGGGCGAGCGCCGGCTCGACCTCGAGCTGACCCGGGTCTTCGATGGAGACCTGCTCGTTGGTGAGCTTCAGGCCATTTCCGATGAGCACCTCGCGCGGGCGGCGCTTCGGCGGCGGCTCCGCACGCTGCAAGAGCATGCTCCGGCACTGCCAGAGGCTGCGCGCGTGCCGGTAGTACTCGCTCATGAACGTCTCGACGCCCGGCCCGGAGCTGCCGTAGCCGAGCTTGCCGGCGATGAGCTCCTGCTGATCGAAGCTCAGCCGGTCGGAGCGCCGCCCCGCGTGCAGATGCAAGAGGTTGCGCACCCTCCAGGCGAAGCGGGCCGCGGCATCGATCTGCGCCCACTCCCGCGGGAGCAACACGCTGAGCTGCACGAGATCCGAGAGTCGAGCCGCGCGCCAGCGGGCGCGCGCGACCCAGTGCATCAGGTCGAGATCCCGAAGGCCGCCGATGCCGTTGCGCACGTCGGGCTCGAGCAGGTACACCGAGTCGCCGAAGCGCGCCGCGCGCTCCTCGGCACGGTCGCTGAGC
>QGUH01001041.1 GCA_003242355.1 Pseudomonadota bacterium | reverse complement strand
CCGCATTCGCTCGTGGCGCGCGGGATCGCGTCCGACGGATACGTTGCGCGATCGCGGCGCGCGTGGTCCGCGCTCGGCACGGCGGGTTTGGGCGTGTCGTATCGCCCCGTGGAGTGGTTGCGATGGAGCGCGGAAGGAAAGGCCCTGGCCGTCGTACCACCGACGATCGTCCGCCTCGCCGGGCGCGATCTGCCGGAACGCGGCGCGTGGCTTTTGCTCGTGAGCAGCGGGATTGCCGCGGTCTTTTAGCGAGCCGCGAGCCTTCGATTCACGCGCGATCGTGGGCGCGCCGTGCTCGGCGCGCGTCGACGCGAACGTTCCGATTCATTCCGGATCGGGACCGCGCAGAGCGCTCGCCGCGATCTCCGACGCGCTGAGCGCTGCGCCGTAGATCCGAAACTCGTGGAAGGTGCCTCCGAAAAAGGCATCTTGCTCGAACTGCGAGCGGCCGAGCCAGTTGCTCGTATCGTTCAGGGTCGCGAACGCGTGGAAGCTCTGCCCCGCGCGGTCCACGATGGCTTGCGTGGCGACGAGCTGACCGTTTTGGAACAGTTGCAGCACGTGTCGATCGTTGTCGACCACGAGCGCGACGTGCGTCCGCGTGCCCACGGGCAACCCGGCTTCGGCATCCATCACGAGCTCGGGCAAGTCGAGGCGCTTGTGGCCCACGCGCATCAGCGCGCCGATCGAGGTCGGCGTGCGCGGCGTGAGAAACAGATACGTGGAGCCGAGCCACGCGCCATCGCTGCCGATGAAGGCATCCCCGAAGTCGAGGATGCGTTCCCACACCCTCTGGCCATCCCAGGTCACCCAGGCTTCGAACGTCGCGTTGTGCAGCCCCGAAATGATGCCGCTCGGCAGCTCGATGTACTGACCAATGTAGCGGCCCGCGAGCACGGCTGCGCCGCGCCCTTCGGCGTCGACGGTGAGCTCCGTGCCGATGAGCGTTCCGTGGGCGTCGCCGACGCGGTCAACGACGTCCGTTCCCGAGCCTTCGAAGTCGTAACGGTGCAGCAGCGATTCGTGGAAGAGCGCGGGCGGCTCGCCCGCCGTGCCGCCGGTCGACGCTCCTCCCGTGGCGCCGCTCGAGTCTCCGGCCGTGCCACCGCTCGCGTCCGGGCAGGCCTCCACGCATTCGACGACTTCCAGGCGGTGTGGCGCGCAGGCCATCGCGAGCAGCGCACCCAACGCGCCCCAGGTTCGGGCTCGGAGTGGCCCGCGGTGCTGCCACGCGCTCGTCCAGGTCACGCAAGACTCGTGAATCGACGCAGACTGAAATGTTGCGGTGATTTCGGCAACGGGCTCGGCTCGAGTGTAGCCTAGTCGTGCACCGGACGCGCTTCGGCGGGCGGCGCGTTCCACAAAATTCCAATTCGATGCGCACCCGACGCCGGCATTCACTTTTGTGATCCCGAAATCGGCGCTCGCAGCACTTCCTCCCTGGGCGGCCCGAACGCCGCGCCAGAAGGACCTGCGCATGACCCTCTTCGGACTCGCTCGGACGGGCACGGCGTTCGCGCTGCTGTTCGCCGTCTCCGCGTGTAGCGGTTCGATCGACGTGCCCGATTCCCAGGATCCCTCCCCCGGCGCTTCGGGAACGCCGGGCAACGGAACGGGGCAGAGCGGCGGGATGGGCCAGAACGGCGGGACGGAACAGCCCACCGGAACGGGGGGCGCCATGACGAGCACGCCGAGCGTTCCGGGCACCGGCGGCGCTCCGAGCACGGTCGGCGGAGCGCCGGGTCGAGGCGGCTCGACTCCCGCGGGAACGGGCGGCGCGCCGCCGACGACCGAGTGCGTGGGCAGCACCGTCGCCGCGCCGAAGCGGCTGATTCGTCTCACGTTCAACCAAATCGTGAGCTCGGTGCGCGCCATTTTCGGAGCCGAGCTCGCGACGACGCTGTCCACGACGTTCGAAATCGGCGATCCCACCGAGCGCACCTTTCCCCCGCTCGGCAGCCCGCGCGAAGGCTCCGTCGTCACCGATAGCGTGTGGTCGAAGAACGACGGCATCGCGCAACGGATCGGCGAGTACGTGTCCGAGCGGTTCGCGACCGTCACGCCGTGCGGCGACGCGCCGACGGACGCGTGCGCCGAGGCGTTCGTGACCGAGCTCTTATACAAATCTGACGCGCACGGCGAAGGAGAAAGGTGAGATCCGGGGGTGAGCGGCGACAA
>QGUH01000120.1 GCA_003242355.1 Pseudomonadota bacterium | reverse complement strand
TAAAGAGAAAGACGGCATACGGTTTCTGGTGCGGTTCGGTGGGTCCGGAATTGTTATAAAAGGCCGGGTCCCGGTCCCTTGAAGCGCTTCTGGCCGGTCCCCCCGTGGGAATCGCTCCGGTGCATGCGGGGCGTGCCGATCTCCGAATCGCGCTGGGCGCCGGGGAGCGCTCGGTCCCCGTGAAGCTCCGCTACTTGCCAGCGGCACCTTGGTGGCTTCCGGGCCCCGAGCACGAGCTCACGGTGCAGGTCGCGCGGGCCAGCGCGCTGCGACACCTCCCTTGGGCAGTCGTCCTCCTCGCGCTCGGCGCGTGGATTCTCGCGGGCTGGCGCCGACCACCGCGCACCGAACGCGCCCTCGAAGCCCGTCCCACGCCGAGGCAGCCGCGCCGCGCCTCCCTACACTGGGCTCCCGAAGCATTCCCTTCCGGCGGATGGTCGGGCGCGGTGATCGATGCCCACGACGGCACCCCCATCGGCGGAGCACGGGTGTGCATTTCGGGTGGCGGCACGAAGCGGTCCGTAACGACGGATGCGCGGGGAGAGTTCACGATCGACGCCGCCCCCGCTGACGGGCCGCTGACCGTGAGCGTGCACGCGCCCTGGCACAGCGAGCTCGAGCGCGCCCTGCCTCCCCCCGGCCGCCTGACGATCGCCCTCGTCACTCGCCGGCGTGCGTTGCTCGCCCGCTTCGTCGACTGGGCAGAGCGCTGGCGCAGCGCGAGCGAGGCGTCGCCCCGAGAGCCCACACCCGGTGAAATCGCCCGGGCCGCCAGCGAACGAAAGCACGAAGACGTCGTTGCCTGGGCAAACGCCGTCGAAGCTGCGGCCTTCGGCCCGGACCCGGTCGACCGGCATCGCGAAGCCGCCGTACGCGCGCTGGAGCCCCCCTGAGCCTTTCCCCGAGGAATCCTTCAGTGGTGCTGCGGGTGAGCCGGAGCACGCCTTCCGAAGTCGAAACAGAGGCGCTTCCGATGCCGCCTCTGGTGACCGTGTTCCGAGCCGCTTGTGCCGTCGGCGCGCCGGCTTGCAACGGTTGACGGGCGCGAGCACGCGTTCCTATAGTGCCGCAGCGTCGGCATCGCCTGAGAATCGATGGATCTCGATCTCGTCCTTTACATCCTTATCGCGCTCGTCGTTCTCGTCGGCGCATACGCTCTCTTCTTTCGTAAGAAAGGTGGCGCCGCACCCGAGGTGCCGGAGCGAAAGCCCGAGCGCAGGATCGAGCCACGCGTGCCACCGACTCGACCCGTGGAGAAGGTCGAGAAGGAGCCGGTGCCGAGTCCTCCACCTCCTCCCGCAGGCGGTGATCAGGTCGTTGCGGAGCGCCCGTCGCGTGTCGAGCCTGCACCCCGCGTCACGCCCGAGCCGAAACGGGTGGAGTCGGTTCGTCCCTCGGTCGCGCCGCCACCACCGAGCGAGCTCGAAAGCCTGCGTCGTGGCCTCGCGCGCTCGCGAAGCGACGAGGGATTCTTCGGACGCCTGCGGTCGGTGTTCGTTGGCCGGCGCGAGATCAGCCCCGAGATCGCCAACGAGATCGAAGAGGTCTTGCTCGCGAGCGACGTCGGCGTGCCGACCACGCAGGCGATGCTCGCCCGCGTTCGCGATGCGTTGAGTCGCGGCGATCTCGCAGATCCAGACAAGGTGTGGCAGGCCGTCGCCGCCGAAGCGCGCCGCGTGCTCGAGGTCGGGGGACGCCGCGGTGCGCTGGAGATTACGCAACGCCCGACGGTCGTCTTGCTCGTCGGCGTGAACGGCGCCGGCAAGACGACGACGATCGGGAAGCTCGCGACCCGACTCCGCGCCCAGAATCTTCGCTGCGTGCTTGCCGCCGGCGACACCTTCCGCGCCGCTGCGGTGCAGCAGCTCGTGGTGTGGGGAGAGCGGGTCGGTTGCGACGTCGTGCGCGGTAAGGACGGCGCCGACCCGGGCAGTGTCGTTTTCGACGCAATCAAGAAGGCTCAAGAGACGGGTGCCGACGTCGTGCTCGCCGACACCGCCGGTCGATTGCACACGAAGAGCAATCTAATGGCGGAGATGAAAAAAATCGCGAAGACGGCCGAAAAGGCTCTTCCCGGCGCACCCCATGAGACGCTACTCGTAATCGATGCGACCAATGGTCAGAACGCACTCGCACAGGCACGTGAGTTTCGCGATGCGTTGCCGCTCACGGGTATCGTCTTGACCAAGCTCGATGGCACGGCGAAAGGCGGCATGGTGCTGGGCATTGCGCACGAGCTTGGTTTGCCCGTGCGTTTCATCGGCCTGGGTGAACGCCCTGGTGATCTGCACGAGTTCAACGCCGAACAATTCGTAGAAGCGCTACTCGGCCGAGAGGCCGATTGAATTCAGAAGTGCGTAACCACTTGCTTGTTGATTGTGTGAATTTTGGCGTGATATAGTGCGCCGGCGTTTTTGGACGGCGGAATAGTTCAATAGTTCCAAGTAGTTGCAGACTCTCTGAGCAGCGGTCGTGTGAAGGGGAAACCGGAAGAGGCATCGATGAAAAAAAGTCGCGTCGGGCTCCTCGTGGCAGTAGCCCTCGGCATCCTTCCCGCTAACGGCTGGGCCCAGGAGGATGCAGGGGAAGCCGCAGCGGGAGAACAGGCCGGCGAAGGACCGGCCGAAGGCGAAGGCGCTGCCGTTGAAGAGGCCGTAACGGACGAAGGTGCCGAGGGCGAAGGCACCGACGAAGGTGGTGGCCTCGAGGAAATCTGCAAGATCGATCCGGCTGCCTGCCCGAATCTCGATATGGAGAAAGAGGCAGCTCGGCCGCTCCGCGAAGAGCTTTACGCGGTCCAGCAGATCTTCGTCATCAAGGCCGGGCGCTTCGAGCTCAATCCGTTCTGGGTCGTCACGCTGAACGATCAGTTCGTGAATCACCCGGCTCCGGGAGCGGCACTGAACTTCTACATCTCGAACGTTCTCGCCGTCGGTGTGAATGGCGCGTTCTATCGCCCGTTCAACGTAGACCGGGAGTTCAACTTTCTAGTTCGACGCGCTGCGCGTGTTGCCGTGCCGCTCACCGAGTACGACTGGAGCGCGGCGCTGAACTTCACCTACGTCCCCGCGTTCGGCAAATTCGCCGGATTCAGCGATTTCATCTTCCAGTATGAGGCGTTCGTGGTCGGCGGCGTGGGGGCGATTTCCACGCGTCCCATTCCGGTAATCGATCCGAACAATCGAAATCCTGATTTCGAGCCCAAGCTCGCATTCAACGCTGGGATCGGGTTGCGGATCTTCTTCAATCGGTGGTTCGCCGCCGTCCTCGAAATCCGCGATTACATGTTCAACGACAAGCTCGAGAATCTCAGCGTCGTCGCCGGTTCCGAGGCGGACCCGAAAACGTGGACCGACCAGACGAGCTTCACGCACAACGTCCAGGCGCAGCTCGGGGTGTCCTTCTTCCTGCCGTTCTCGTTCGAGTATCGGCTGCCGAAGTGATGAGCGAAGGGCGAGGCATGAACACGACCAAGAGCAAGACCATCAAGCGGGTTCTGTCCGTTCTCGCGGCAGGCTGCGCACTCTTCGCGCTCCCGAAACCTGCCAACGCTCAGGAGATCCTCCTCACGGGCCCCCTCGCCGGCGCTCCTGCCGTCATGAAGCTGCGCCTCTATCGTGAGGCTCGCTTCGAGTTCGCTCCGTCGGCCACCTTCACGCTGCTCGACGAGTACCAGCGGACGATTTTGCTCGGTGCGCGGCTCACCTACAACTTCACCGACTGGTTCGGCTTCGGCGCGTGGGCCGCATACGGCGGTGCGATTCAGATTCCCACGCACCTGTCCGAAGAAATCCAGACCGTCAATCGGTACCGGAAGACCCAAGAGCCCAACTCGCTCAGCAACCGGTTGACCGCGGTCAATCTGGGTCAGGACTTCAAAGACCAGCTCGGCTCGATCGACTGGGTCGTGGCGCCCCAGATCACGCTGGTCCCGTTCCGCGGCAAGATCGCGCTGTTCCAGAGCATCTACGCCGACACGGATCTCTACCTCTTCGGCGGGCCGGCGTTCGTCGGTCTGTCGGAGCGGAAGGACTGCGCCGCCGAGCAGTGCACGACCCCTGCGAGCTTCGAGAAGGCGTCCCGGGTGGCCATCGCGCCGACTTTCGGCCTCGGCCTCACCTTTTACGTGAGCAAGTGGAGCGCACTCGGGTTCGAGTGGCGTGGGTTGCCCTTCTCGTGGAACACGGGCGGCTTCGACGTCGCTGGCGGTGGCCCCGATCAGGAGTTCCCCGACAACGCCATCAGTAGCGAGGATCGGCGTTTCCTCTTCAATCAAATGCTGACGGTGAGTCTGAACTTTTACCTGCCGACTCAATACCGCGTCAGCGAGTAGCGCCCGACGTTTCGGCGTCGGCTTGCCATGCCCGACCTCGAGGGGCTCCTTCGTGGGCCCCCGAAGCGTCGGGCATGGTCGCTTTCGGCCGCGATTTTTCGCGCTTGCCGGTACTCAGCGAGCGGGAACGACGCGGCCGTCCGTGAGCCGATACTCTTCCGTCAGGCCCCGCGCACACACTTCCCGCAGCTCCTCGGGAATCACCCAGCCGTGCTGTTGCAGCCCTTGGGCGATGCGGTTTTTGACGCGGCGTGACTCCTCTTCGTCGAGCGCCGCGACGAGCGCAGGGATGCTGTGCTCGCTACCAATCGAAAAAAGGGTCGTCACCGCGGCGAAGCGAACGGGCTCGCTCGCATCCTGAAGGAAGGGCTCGACGGCGGTCCGGACCTCGTCCGTCTTGTGTTCGGCGAGCTCGGTAATGAGCTGCACTTTGGGCTCGGGGTTGCGGATGTACTCGGTGTCGTAGCGGTCGAGGAGAGCGAGAAGCTCGTCGGTCAACGCTTCACCCGAGACGATGCCCTTGAGCACCTTGATCGGCCACATCAAGCTCTCTGCGCGCTGGCAGTACGCCCGCACCGGCTCGAGCGCCTCTTCGCCCACCGCGACGATCGCCCGGAGGCACGCCTCCTTCTCTTCCTGGTCCGTGATGGAGGGGTCGAGCTGCCAGTCGAAGCGTTTGAGCAGAGCCGCTGCGCTCTCCCGCGTCCCCATGCGGCTGAGCGCCTCGATCGCTTCCTGACGATCGATGTTCTGCGAGAGCTTGCTGCCGACCAGGCGCTCGAGCCGCTGCAGCTCGCGCTCGGACGGCTTTGCGGGCTCGCCCTTCTTCTTGAACAAGTCGAACAATCCCATGACGAGAACGGCTGTATAGCGCGGGTCCCGCGCCAGAACACTCGGGATCGGAGCGGGAGTCTTGGGGGCGCCCGCCCTCCCCTTCCCCGAGGCGGCGGCAAACCAGAGCCCGACTCGGGGGCGCCGGCCCCGTCGCGCAGGGTTCCTCGCCTTCGGGGCACGCGGGACGGCAAAGGGCGTTCTTTGACCCCGACGACCGTCGGAGCCCGTGGCTCGGATCACGGCAGTGGAACGGCGCTCAGAATGACGGATTCGTTCCGAAGCTCGACCTGGAAGCGCACCGGGCGGCCATGGCGCGCAGCCATTTGCTCCTCGCTCTCACGGATCCGCTCGCGGAAAGACTCACGGGTGATGTGGTCGACCGGATCGCCCAGGCGCCGTTTGGCCGCGATGTACTCGCGGAAAAGGCGCTCGTAGTAGGCTTCGGGCGCTTCGGCCGCGAGCGCCGCAACCGTCTCGGGATCGGCTTTCCCGGAGACCGAAACCGCGCTCTCGTCCACACTGAGCGCTTCTTGGAAATCGTGCGCCTGCGGGCCCTGGGAGGGACGCCCCTGATCGTCGGTCGTGTCTTCCTGGACACCCATCAACGCGTTGAGCAGCGAGTTGATGCGGAACACGAGCCCTCCCAGCTCGTCGTGCTCGATCTGGAAGCGCAGGCCGGAGTTTCCGTTGATGATGGCGAGCAGACCGTCCTCGAGCTCCGAGATCGGCTCCGAGATGTAGTTGCCGAGCAGAATGCCCCCGGCGACGACGAGCACGAGCCCGAGCGCGATCGCGCCCAGAATGGGCCGCAACAGATCGGTAACGCTTCCGACGATGCCGAGCGGCACCGCGCCGATGAGCACCGCGCTCGCGCCCGTGTACCCGGTGATGGGGGCCACAGCGATCAGGTAATCGGGAGCGACGGACGCGTCCGCGTGCACCATGGATCCGGATCCCGTCGCGTTCCGTGCTGCACGTGCGAGCGCATCGCGGCTCACGGCGGAGACCAGCGTCGAGCTCGCGTTGTTGCTGCTCGCCACGAGGTCCAAGACCTTGTCGCCGACCACGCCGAACATCAGCATCTGCCCGCTCATGAGCTCGGACGTTCGCGTGAGCCGCTCGTCGCTCAGCGCCGTTCCGACGATGACGGCGCCGAGCACGCGTCCCGGTTCTCGGAACACGGGCGCGTAGCTCACGAGCATCTGTTCCTGGCGTTCGCGATTGATCCAGACGGCGCTGCCGCCCCGCGCCTCGGAAAGTGCGCGCGCGAGGGAAGGATACGCCTCGGCGATGTTCTCGCCGCGCATCAACCCGGAGCCATTTCTTCCGATGGAGATCCCGTGCTCATCGACGAAGAGCACGAGCGTCGGCCCGAGCCGTGCAAGCGCTGGCTCCGCGACGGCGGCGTCCCGCAACCGGTTCGCTTCCGCCGTCGCGGCGTCGGCGCGCGTGTTCTTGAGCCCGAGATCGAAGACGTTGCGGACGGACTCGCTGCGAACTTGTCGCTCGAGCCAGCGCTCCAAGCGAACGGCATCGAGCGCAAGCTCTGCGGTTGCGGCACGAAGCCCCCGCTCCAGGCCCCGCTTTCGCTCCGCCGGGTTGGCGAGCACGTCGCGCAGAGACGTGTAGAGCAACGTGTACGTGAGGAGTCCCACGATGACGAGGATTCCCGCGTTTACGACGATGATCTTCCAACGCATTCTCGACCCCTTCGCGGCCTTGCGCGGCGCACGGAGCTCCGCAGACGGGCATGGATGCGAAAGGAAGCTACTATGGTGCTCGCCCAGGCTCTACTGGGTCGAACGCCGGTTCCGCGTGCCGTCGGAATCACCCGGCTCGGGAAAGTGGCCGATCCTCCGCACCGCGCCGAACCACGCGTGGAGCCTCACGCACGGTGATCCCACGAAGGCGGTGCCCACGGGAGGGCGAGTGAGATAACCTCGGAGAATGGACGCGGTACTCGTGGATGACGCGCTCTTTCTCGAGCATCGCCCTCGAACGGTGCATCCCGAGCGCCCCGAGCGCTTGCTCGCGGCGCGTCGTGCGGTGGATTCGGTGCGTGACACGCTGCCGTTCACGCCGCTCGCAGCACGCGACGCCAGCGACGAGGAGCTCGCGAGAGTTCATACACGGACCTACCTCGATAGCCTCGGAGAGCTCAGCGGACAATGGGGCGATCTCGACCCCGACACGTACGTTTCGCCGCAATCGGTGGCGGCGGCGCGGCGGGCCGCGGGCGGCTCGCTCGAGCTCGTCGACGCGTTGCTCGCGGGGCGCGCTCCGCTCGGGGTCGCGCTCGTCCGCCCTCCGGGACACCACGCGCGCCCCTCTGCGGCGATGGGCTTTTGCCTGCTCAACAACGTCGCCGTTGCGGCGGCGCACGCGCGCGCCCGCGGCGTGGAGCGCGTCCTCATCCTCGACTGGGACGTGCATCACGGCAACGGCACGGAGGAAATGTTCTACGAGGATCCGACGGTCCTCTACGTATCGCTGCACCAGGCCCCGTACTATCCGGGAACCGGCGCCGTGAACGACGTGGGCGCGGGCGCAGGCACCGGATACACGGTGAACATTCCACTTCCGCCGGGCGCAACCGACGCGGTGTACGTCGAGGCGTTCCGACGCGTGATCGCGCCTATCCTCGACGCGTATCGCCCCGAGCTCGCACTCGTGAGCGCAGGCTTCGATCCACACGTCCGCGATCCCGTCGGCGGCATGGCGCTCACCGACGGAGGCTTCGCGGCCCTCGCGCTCGAGCTCCGCGCGGCGCTGCCAGCGCCCTGTCCCATCGGCCTCGTGCTCGAAGGGGGGTACGACACCGCTGGCCTGGAGGGCGGGCTTCGGGCGTGCCTTTTGGGCCTGGCCGGCGCCTCGTGTCCGGAGCCCGAGCCGGGAACCGTGTCCGGGCCGTACACGGCCGCGATCGAACGGGCCCGAGCCGCCCAGGCGCCCTTCTTTGGGCCCGAAGGATTGGGATTGGCAGCCAACCCCCAGCCTGCGCAAAACCCCAGTCCCT
>QGUH01001040.1 GCA_003242355.1 Pseudomonadota bacterium | reverse complement strand
CCCCTCTGTTTCCACCGTTTTTGTGCGCTGTCCCCCCCCCCACACCACGGTCAAATCGTGCATTTTACGATGTACCGAATGCCGACCGAGCACTCCCCGGATCCCGAGGCGCCGCAGATTCGGCATCCGGGCGGCATGGCCATCGACGTCGGCGCCCTTCGCAAGCGCAATGGACAGTGGCTCTCGATCGGTCCTCAATGGCCCCCCGCGATAGGGGCACGGACCTGCGGCCCCGGGGCCCGCGCCATGCCCAGCCGCTCGGCGCGCGAGCTCGTCAGTATCGTCTGCGAAGCGGCCGATTTGCGCCTGTTTCATTTCATGCTGACGCCGCATTTCGACGACGCACACGCCGACCACTTGCACCTGGAGATCAAGCCCGGGTCCCGGTGGTTTCTGGTGAACTGACCCGGCTTCCACAGCCCCGGCGCATCTGCTAAACGCGCCGCATGCGGCTCGCACGGCTGATCGGTCCGGAGCTCGAGAGCTTCGTCCGCGAGTGCCCGGACGAGCTGCCGAACCTGCTCGACGAAATCCATCCCGAGGACATCGCCGACGTCCTCTCCGATTTCGAAGACGACCAGGCCGTCGAGCTCCTGCGGCACCTGCCCACGGACTACGCGGCCCAGGTGTTCTCCCGCCTCGACGAGGAGCGTCAGGGCAAGCTCGCCGACCGCCTCGGGGCCGGAGTGGTGGCGCGCATCGCCGGCGAGATGGATGCCGACGAGCGCGCCGACTTCTTCAGCATCCTGCCCCCGACGGTGGGCGAGACGGTGCTCGAAGAGCTCGAGCGCGTCGACCCCGAAGCGGCGGAAGACGTCGAGGAGCTCCGACGCTGGCCCGACGCGACCGCTGGCGGCCTGATGACGACCGACTACATCGCGGTCGGGCCGCACCTCACGATCCAGCAAGCCATCGAGGAAGTGCGCAAAGCGGCGCGCGACGCCGAGACCGTCGATACGGTGTACGTCGTCGATGCGGCCCACAAGGCGCTCGGGTTTCTGACGTTGCGCGACCTTCTGCTCTCGTCCGCCGACGACACCGTGGCGGACGTGATGCGCCACAACGTCATCAGCGTGCCCCCCGACCTCGACCAGGAAGAGGTCGCCAAGGTGCTCGCCAAGTACGACCTGCACGCCCTGCCCGTCGTTCACGAGAACGGCGAGATGCTCGGCGTCATCACCTCGGACGACATCCTCGACGTCATCACGGAAGAGCAGGCCGAAGACGTGCAGAAGATGGGCGCCATCGCCCCCATCGCCGATCGTTACTTCGACGCCTCGCTCGGGATGTTCGTGCGCAAGCGCGCGCCCTGGCTCGTCGTGCTGTTCATCGGCGGCTTTTTCACGACGGCGGCGCTGAAAACGTTCGACCGCGTGCTGGCGACGGTCGCGCAGCTCGCCTTCTACGTACCGCTGCTCATTTCGGCCGGCGGCAACTCGGGATCGCAGTCGTCCACGCTCGTGATTCGGGGCCTCGCGGTGGGAGACATCCGCACGAGCGACTGGTGGCGCGTGCTCTGCCGTGAGCTCGGGCAGGGGATCGTGCTCGGCACGCTGCTCGGGTCTCTCGGCCTCACGCGGGTGCTCCTGGCCGGCGACGGAGCGCGCTTTGCCCTACTGATCGGTGTCACCATCCTCTGCATCGTGACCATGGGCTGCGTCGTCGGTGGCATGCTCCCCATCGTGCTCCACCGCCTCGGCCTCGATCCGGCCACCAGCTCGAACCCCTTCATCGCGACGTTGGTCGACGTGCTCGGGATCGTGATTTATCTCACGGCCGCCCAGTGGGTGATGTCCGACGTTCTCGCACAGGCGCCCGCCGGAAGTTGACACCCGGGGGTTCCCCGGGAAGATAAGCCCCGAAAGGGCCCAAGGGGCCCAACATGCCGACGCTCAGCTCCACCATCGTCAAGCGAGAGGTGGCGTCTTCGAAAGACGTCGAGCGCGCGCTCGCCCGCCAGGCACTCCACGGCGGCGACCTGGTGCTCAACCTCCTCGAAACCGTTTCACTCCACGAGGAGCGGCTCTTGCGCGCCGTGGCCGAGAGCATCGGGCTCGATCCGGCGCCGAGCGGCGAGATTCAACAGAGCCCGGCAATCTTGCGGGAAACGGTGCCCCTCGACCTCGTCCGACGGCACCCGATGTATCCGCTCTCCGTGACCGACGGGCAGGTCGTGATCG
>QGUH01001039.1 GCA_003242355.1 Pseudomonadota bacterium | reverse complement strand
CCTTCTTTGTCGGGGCCGAGAAGGGGGAAGGGGGATGGGGCCCCGATCGGGGGGGGTTTGGGGGCCCCCCCCCCCAACCGGGTCGACCCCGGCCCCGGCCGCGCCGGCGGGCGGCATGCCGTACTCGAGCGCGCGCACGTAGTCGGCGTCGTAATCCATCGTTTCTTCGGCGCCTCGCGCCTTGGCCTCCACCTGCGCCCGGAAGCGCGCCGCTTGCTCGTCCGGATCGTTGAGCTCGCTGAACGCGTTGGCGAGCTCACGACCGTGCACGAAGAGCTCGAAGCGATCGGTGAGCGACGGATCGGCGTCCTTGGGGCGCGCGAGCGGCGAGACCTCGACCGGATAATCGACGATGAACACGGGCAGGCTCCGGCTGCCGTCGCGGCTGCGGTAGTCCTCGGCGAGGAACGGCTCGGCGAGGTATTCGTAAGCGACGAAGCGCCGCTCGCCTTCCGAGGCACACACCGAAAGCGCCCGCCGCAGATTCGACCAATCGATGGCCGCGGCGCGCGCGGACTTCGCGCGGAGCTCTTCCACCCAGGCATCGACGGGCCCGGGAGCGGCCGGCGCGTCCTTCGAACGGCGCGTACCGAGCTCCGCCAGCCGATCCCAGACGTCGCGCGGGAGCCCGGCGCGATCGAGCGCGGCGAGCGCAGCATCCTCGAGCCGAACGCGCGCGAACGGCTCGTCGATCGTGAACGGGCGCGCGTCGCGGATGCGCGCGTACTCGGCGCCGAGCCCGAGCTCTTCGAGCCCACGGCCGAGGAAGGCGTCCACGTGCCGCAGCATGCGTTCGGTGAGCTCCATCAGCGTCTCGTAGGTGGCGTACGCCTGATAGAGCTCGATCATCGTAAATTCGGGATTGTGCCGCGTGCTGATGCCCTCGTTGCGATAGCACCGACCAATCTCGTACACCCGCTCGAAACCGCCGACGAGCAAGCGCTTGAGGTACAGCTCGGGCGCGATGCGCAAGAACAGCGAGAGATCGAGCGCGTTGTGGTGCGTCGTGAACGGCCGCGCCGCGGCGCCCCCCACCAGCGTGTGCAGCGTGGGCGTCTCCACCTCGAGGAACCGCTGCGAATCGAGGAACGCGCGCAAGCCCGTGACGATGAGCGAGCGCGCGCGAAACACGAGCGCGACCTCGGGGTTCGCGATCAGATCGACGTAGCGACGCCGGTAGCGCAGATCGACGTCCGTGAGCCCGTGCCACTTGTCGGGCAGCGGGCGGTACGCCTTGGTGACGAGACGCAGCGAGCGGAGCTCGATCGAAAGCTCGCCGGTCCGCGTCACCATGACGCGCCCGCGCGCCTCGACGTGATCGCCGATGTCGATGCCCTCGAGCGCCGCGAAGCTCTCGCCCATCACGTCTTGCTTGGCGAAGAGCTGCACCTCACCGCTGTCGTCGCGCACGCGGAGAAAGCTCGCCTTGCCCATTCCTCGGCGCGCCACGATGCGGCCGAGCACGTGCGCTTCCTCCTCACCGAAGAGCTCGGCGACGCGCTCGGGCGAATACCGGAGCTCCCCTTCGGGCGGAACCAGGGCGGGTGCCGCGCGGCGCCGCAGATCGCCGACGAGAACGCGATCGGCCGTGTTCACGTCGTTGGCGAAGGGATTCTGTCCGCGCTCGCGGCAGCGTGCGGCCTTGTCGCGCCGGGCCTGAATCAGGGCCTCTTCGCTGCTTTCCATCGTGCGCGGGTGTAGCGCGAGCCCCTCCGGGAGTCCATCGGAAGCCCGAGGGGCGGCGCGTGCCGCCCCCGCGAAACGAGCCCCGAACGCCGACCGTGCACCGGCATCGTCGAGCAGCGCCGAACTCCGCCGAACGGACCGGCGTTGTCGCGGCGGCGACTTTTCCGGTGCCCTTCTCCCGAAAACGGCCGCGGCGCTCAGTGCTTCTGGTCGGCGTTCTTCAGGAGATACGCCTCGATGAAGGCGTCGAGATCGCCGTCCAAAACGGCCTGGACATCGCTGGTCTCGTACTCGGTCCTGAGGTCCTTCACCAGCTGATAGGGCTGCAGGACGTAGCTCCGGATCTGGTTTCCCCAGGCGATTTGTCCCTTGGCCGCCTCGAGCCGCGCCTGCTCCGCAGTGCGCTTCGCCTCCTCGATCTCGTACAGGCGCGCCTTGAGCATCTTGAGCGCCATGGCACGGTTTTGGTGCTGGCTGCGCTCGGCGCGGCAGACCAC
>QGUH01000119.1 GCA_003242355.1 Pseudomonadota bacterium | reverse complement strand
CCGAAAGCGTACATTGCGATATAGTGGGGCAGACCCCCGGGGATACCCGGGAACCGCGCTATTCCCGAGAGGCCGTGGATGGCGAGCCGCGCCAGCTCCTCGATCTCGGCGCGCGCCTGCGCGCGGCGAGCCAGAACTGGCGGCTCGAGCGCATGACGCGCGTCGATCGCAGCCTCTTGCGTTTGGCTGCTTGGGAGCTCGCGCATCGCCCCGACGTGCCGCGCGCGGTGATCCTCGACGAAGCGGTCGAGATCGCCAAGCGCTTCGGAACGGAGGAGAGCAGCGCGTTCGTCAATGGCGTGCTCGATCGCGTGGCGGACGACTGCGGGCGTCCGCCCGAGCCGCGCCCCGAGAGCCGCAGCCCGAAGTCGCGCAGAGGTTGAGGTGGATCTGCGCTTCACGCAGCCGTCGTTGCGCAAGCTCGACTTGCTCGCGACCGAAGTGCTCGTCGCGGCGCTCGTCGAGGGGGAGCGTCCGCCGCGCGGCGTCGCGGGCCTCGTCGATTTTCGGCTCGCCGGGCGCCTCTCGGGCCTCATCGCCAGCGGCTTCGTCACGGGGCGCCTCGGCGAGGTGCTGCTCGTTCCGGGTCGCCCCAAGCTGCCGTTCGACAAGATCGTGTTCTTCGGGATCGGCACCGTGGAGCGCTACTCCGAGATCGTGTTCCGCGGAGTGCTCGAGCGCGTGCTTTCGACGCTCGAGGGGCTGCGCGCGCGCACGGCCGTGGTCGAGCTGCCCGGGCGTCACGTCGACGCGATCGCGCCGGAGCGCGGCGCCGATATCCTTCTCGAAATGGCCGCGACGCGTCCCGAGCACGACGTGTGGACGCTCGTCGAGCCACCCGAAGCCCAACGCATCATCACCCAGCACATGATCCAAGAGCGACGCCGCGTGCGGCAGGAGTAGCGTTCGCTTCGCGGCCCTCGGCCCGTGCTCGCTCAGCCCGTGCTCGCGGCGGAGAGCGCTCGGGCACTGAGCCCGTGCTCGCGGCGGAGAGTGCTCGGGCCTTCAGCCCGTGCTCGCTGCCGAGGGCGCCGTTGCCGCGCTGGTCTCCTTGAACAGACGAACGGCGCCCATCACGAGATTGCCGTTCGGGATGCGGTCGTATTCGATGCGCATGCCCGGGTAGTGGTGGACCTCGACGGCATCGGCCGGGCCCGCGACGTCTTTGCGATCGACGGAGGAAGGCGGGCCGAGGTGTTCCTGAATCGCGGCCGGAATCATTCCGAACTGGAGGTCGGGGGGAATGGCGCCGTGGAAGAAGCCGTACTCGGCGTCGTTGCCCTCCGCGTCCTTGGTGGGGCGGCCGGCCCTGTATACGGAGACCGTCTTCGTGACGCCGTTCTCGAGGTGGAACTCCACCGCGCGGCCGATGTAGCGGCAGACGTCGGCCGTTTTCACGTCGCACGGCTTGCTCATGTGACGCTCGATCGTGGCGACGGTCGCGCCGATGCGGATCGGGCCGACGCCTTTGCCGGCCAGGATTGCGAGGCGAGGACCCGACGGCAGGGCCCAGTTCCGGGGCGGAGGTACGGGGTAGCGCGGGGCCGCGGCGCTCGGCGGGCTCGGCGGCGCTGGCTTTGCTGCCTCGGTCTTCGTGGCCGCGGGCTTCTGCTTGGGTTCGGAACGGCAGCCGAGGGCCGCGGTGGCGAGCGCGACGATCGAAGCGAGAGGCAGGATGACGCGGGCTCTCTGCATTTGACCTCCGAACAGGGGCGGAACATGTACCACGCAGCGCCGCGCGCTGGCACCTCATGAGCTCACTCGAGACGCTTCGGTTTCTCTTCGTCACCGGCAAGGGAGGCGCAGGCAAGACGACCATTACGGCGGCACTGGCGCTCGCCCTCGCGGACCGAGGACGCAGCGTGCTCGTCGCGGCGAGTCGTGAGGAAGACCGACTCGGAACGCTGCTCGGCGCAGGCCCTCTGGGACCCGAGATCGCGTACGTTCGCCCCAACATCGCCGGCGTGCAGCTCGTCCCGGAGGTTGCGCTGCGCGAGTACGGGCGGCTCGTCTTGCACAGCGAGAAGCTCGTGCAGGCCCTGTTCGAGAACCGCTACGTCGAAGGCTTCTTCAATGGTGCGCCCGGGCTCAAGGAATGGGCGCTGCTCGGAAAGGCCTGGTATCACTCGACCGAGACGCTCCCCGACGGATCGCCGCGCTTCGACACGGTCGTCTTCGACGGCCCTGCGACGGGCCACGGTCTCGACATGCTGCGGGTGCCCAAGGTGATCCTCTCGGCGGCGCCCCCCGGCCGCCTGCGCGCGGACGCCGAGCGCGCCTTCGCGTCGTTCCAGGATCCGAAGACCAGCGGTGTCGTCGTCGTCTCGTTGCCCGAAGAAATGCCGACCAACGAGACGCTCGAGCTCGTCTCCGCGCTCACCACCGATCTCGAGCTGCCCATCGCCGAAATCGTCCTCAACGCGGCGCTCCGCCCCCTCTTTTCGCAAACGGAAGCAGCGGCCCTCGAGCCCTTCGCCGACTATTCCGGCACCGACGCCGGTGACGTCGCCCTCTCCGTAGCAGCGCGGCGCGTGCTCGCCGAACGCGCCCAAGCCGAAAGCTTGGAACGGCTGCGCGCGACGGGTAAGCGCATCCGCCTCGTGCCCCGCCTCTTCCACGGCGTCACCGACTACGCCGCCACCCTCGAGCTCAGCCGCTATCTCCTCGGCGAGCCCAAGGACCTGACGACTCGATAGGGATTCTCTACCCGACGACGGCACGAGAGCGCGAGTACCCATACGGGTCGCGCGCTCGTGATAGCTCGGATACGGGGGTCAGCGACGCGCGCGGCGCGCCCCCGCGTGGCAGGAGCACGCCTCGCAAAGCGTTCGCGAACAGACGTCAACGAGGCGACTGCCTCGGAGGTGCGCGAGGCATCACCGCCTTCTGGACGCCGCGAGCTCAGGTCACGCAATCCGCTATTTGAGATTCGCTGTCGTAGTAGCACCCCAGCGAACACGGCGTGAAGACTCTGTCCTGGATCGGATCGCAAACCCAGTATCCTGAACCGTCCTCCGCACAGACACCCCCTTCTGGGAGGGTGCAGGCCGCCGGAACGTAGCCGGGCATGTTCGCTTTGAACCAGCACAGCGGACGAGCGCCAGGACCGTCGTGGCAGGCGTAAGGAGCTGCATCTTGCTCGGCGGCCACGCTGTGGTCTCCATATTGCCCCGTGACCGGTGAGGGCACGAGACCCGGGATCTTGCTCAAGTCGTTGGGCTTGTCGCAGACAGCACCTGCAACCATGGTGTCCAAGCGGCACTGCCCGTCGGGATGCGCGGTTTTGGTGACCAGTGCCACTTCGGTGCTCGGCGTTTCGATGCGGGGGCCATGGATGTCCGAGTCCATTGGGTACGCAATCCACCGGAGGACGTCCAACGCGGTAACGAGCGTGCGGTAACAGACATCGCGCCGAGCCTGATCGTGCCAAGCGTTGTCGCACTTTTCTCGTCCGGCACGTGGCACGACGGCTCGAAATGCAGGGTTGTTGGGATCACCGGCCCACACGCGCCAGGCGCACTCTTTGGTCGCGAAGTAGTCGGCGCTACCCTCCGACGCCAAGAACGTTCCGGCGTCGGCAACAGTCGCTCCAGGTGTATTTTCCGGTTTGAACGGGAAACCACCAAAGAAATGGCCGAGCTCGTGGCATACGAGCAGACGCATCACGTCTCGGGTCAAGTACGGGTTGAAAATAGTGCCCGCGGGCGTGATGCGCCAGATTCGCCCCGCGTGGACGCTCGAGCGCGCGCGACCTATCGTTCCGTCCCAGTCGTCCGGATCGAATTCGATGGTCGCGCCGTATGCGCTCGCCGCGATCGGGCGGAATAGATTCGCGACTTCCTCCGCTACCTGCCGGGCTTCTGCCTCGCCGATGACGCGCGTCGCATCGTCGGGAAGGTCCGGAATGGGCGGGTTCTCGGCCGTCGAGTCCGCGGCGGAAAAGGCGGCCGTCACCGGACCCTGCTCGCCCCGAGAGCGGCCCTCGTGTGATGGCGAATCTCCAGCGCTACTGGCGTCCGCCCCCGGACCCTGCTCGCTCCGAGCGGGGCTCTCGATTTCCGGCTCGGACGTCGTGTCCGTAGGATCGGAACCGGGATCCGCCGAGCTGCACGCCGCGAGAGCCAATGCTACCAGACTCACGGACCACGTTTTGCAATCATTCATGATACGCACTCCCTTCGAACGCACGTAAATCGATTACTTGGTTGCCCCATTCCCCTGCTGGGGCGGCTCGTAGGGGCGGCGTGTGCCGCCCCTACGAGATCGGGCCAGAACGCCGATCAGTCGAGCGGTTCGGCACACACCGCCAGGCGGATGTCATCGACGTTTTCGTAGTCGCAGCCGTTTTCGCATTTGTAGAGAAAGGGGCCCGTGTCCGGGTCGCAATCCCAATATCCGGAGTCGTCGTCGGCGCAGACGCCTCCGATTGGGAAGTCGGCGCAGTGGTTCGTCGGGACGTAATCGGGCATGTTCGGTTTGAACCAACACGCAGGACGAGCGCCAGGCCCTTCATGGCAGGCGTAGCGGGCGGCGTCCTGCTCGGAGGCCACGCTGTGATCGCCGTATTGGCCCGTGACCGGTGAGGGCACGAGACCCGGGATCTTGCGCAAGTCGTTGGGCTTGGTGCAGACGGCGCCTGCAACCATCGTATCGAGGCGACACTGTTCGTGGTAGTGCCCACGGATCGTGATCTCGTTCACGTCGGTGCTCGGCGTGTCGATGCGGTAGCCGTTCGAAATGTCGGTGCTGCTCGGGTTCCAGATCCACCGAATCATGTCTTGTGCGATGACGAGGGACCGATAACAGATGTCGCGCCGCGCCTGATCCGGCCACGCGACATCGCACTTCCTTCGTCCGGCGACCGGTACGACGGATCGGAACGCAGCGTTGTTGGGATCACCGGCCCAGACGATCCAGGCGCAGTCTTTCGTCGCGAAGTAGTCGGCGCTGCCTTCGGAAGCCAGGTACGTCCCGCCTTCGTCGACGGTGACCTTGGCTCCGCCCTCCTTGACCGTCTGCTGCTCACCGAACGGGAAACCAGCGAAGAAGTGGCCGAGCTCGTGGCACACGAGCAGGCGCATCACGTCTCGCGTCAAGTACGGGTTGAAGATGTTGGCGGTCGGCGTGATCCGCCAGATGCGTCCCGGGTGGACGCTGGCGCGCGCGAGACCGACCTCTCCGTCCCATGGCGGCGGGCTGATTTCGATGGTTGCGCCATGGGCGCTTTCCGCGAACGGGCGGAAAATGCTCGCGACTTCCTCCGCGACCTCCCGCGCTTCTTCCGGGCCGATGACGCGCGTGGCATCGTCCGGAAGCCCCGAGATCGGCTTGCTCCCGGGTTGCTCCCCTTGGGAGGGTTCCTCGTCGTCCGCGGGCTCGTCGTCGTCTTCCTCCGAGGGCTTTTCGTTGGCGGGTTCGTCGTCGTCCGACGATTCCGCGTCGTCGTCGGGCTCGTCGTCCTCGTCTTCCTCCGAGGAGTTCTCGTCGTCGTCGTCCGACGATTCCGCGTCGTCGTCGGGCTCGTCGTCGTCCGAGGGTTCTTCGTCCTCCGGGGCCTCCTCCGGCGGATCGAGCTCGTCGTCGGTTGCGGCGCCCCCCTGGGGAATCGTCTCGCTCGGAGGACGTTCCTCCGGCGACAAACCAGACGCGCCGCCGACCGGGCCGTTCGGGCCGTCGGGAACGGAATCCGCGTCCGCCGAGCCACACGCCGCGAGCATCAACGCGGCCACACTCACGTACCACACCTTGGAATCCTTCATGATGCGCCCTCCTACTCTCACCGTTGCAAACAGCCCGCCTCCGGGTGCGCCGGGCGCAGCCGGAGGGACGGACTCGCTACTTTGTTTTTGCCGACACGTAAGGCTCGAGCTCGAGTCGCGGTGCCGTGCACGACTTGCTCGTGCTCACGAGCGCGACTCAGAGCTTCGAAGTTTCTTCCAGGAGCTCGAGACCGGCGTCGCGGAACCCGGCGCGCGTCACGCTCGAGTCCCAAAGATTGGAATCGCAGGCGGGATTCGAGCCGTTCCGATCGTTGAAGTACACCAGCGCCTTGAGGTTCGGGTGCGTGGTCCGTAGCGTCTCGGGGATGCCGCGGAAGAAGGCGGCGTTCGAGGGCCCCCACTCCGGCTTCTCGTCCCGCGTTCCGTACTCGCCGAGCATGAAAGGCTTGTTGCCGAGGCCATGATCCACGAGCCAGTCGTAGAAGGGGTCGACGAACTCGGCGAAGGTCTTGTTCAGGTTCACGTTACCGCCACAGGTGCCGACCCCGAAGCGATAGGGATCCCACGCGATCCAATCGACGTAGGCGTCGCCGGGATAGAGGTCCTCGTACATCGAGTACCACTTGGAATATCCCATGACGTTCCAGACCCAGACGACGTTGGTGACGCCCGCCGCCGCGAACCGGTCGTGAATGCGACGGTACGCGTTGACGTAGTCTCGTGCCGTCCCGCGCGAGCCGACTTCGTCTTCCGGCTCGTGGTGGAACGTGAGCATCACTTTGCGCGGAGCGAGGTCGGCAATGCGGCTCGCGGCAGCATCGATGACCGAATCTTCTCTCCCTTGAGCGATGCGCGCCCAGCTTCCGTTCGATTGCGGCGACTTCCAGCCGAGCAAGAGGATTTGTCCGGAGTTGGCGCGAGCGATTTCCTCCGAGGTGGGAAACGTATCCGTCCACTGGTGGTAGTTGTGCACGATGTCGAAACGGCGCCCGAGATCGTCCTCGAGGTCACTGAGGCGCGAGGACCACGTGCCTCCGCTGCCGGTGCGGGACGTATCGGTCCACATTCCCCACCACGCTCCGCAGCTCGGAACGAGGGTGGAAGAAACGGTGCACGACGAAGCTCCGGGCGTCACGGTCACCTGCAGCGTGTAGTTGGCGCTGCCGGTTTTCGCCTTGATGCCCAGCTTCCAGCGCCCCGTGGCGTTGCTCGTGAATCGAACGCGTTCCGGTCGGTTGGTCGTCCGATTTGCGTACGCCACCAGCTCACCGTTCGGCGCGTAGAGGAACAGGTTCAGATCGGCGCTGCTCGAATCCCAGTTCAACGTCGCCGCCAGCTCGTCTCCGGCGGACGCATCGAATTCGTGGGTTCTCCACGATGTTCCGCTCGATGACAGCGTGCCGTCGAATCGGAATGTTTCCAGTGCAGCGTGGGCAACGTCGACGGGCCCGTCGAGGGGCTCGTTCGGATCGGCGCTGCACGCCAAGAGACAGGTCGCCTGGAAAGCCAAAATGAGTTGCTTCTTCACGCTTACGCCTCCGCGTTCGCCAGGTTGGCAACCGCTTGCCAACGGCTCGCGACGGCGAGAGCAAGGCACGTGCCGTGGCGGAGGGCGGCAAATTGCGGGATTCATCGTGCCGACTGCGGCCCGGCGCGCCGCACCTCTGGGCTCGTTCCGTCCGTGCGGTGCGGTCCGTTCCGTCCTGCTCGCGGCCTTCGAGCCCGGAACACGTTCACCTGGTGGTAAGCTCGGCGCCGGCGATGACGGCTTCGGAGGAAAGCGCACGCGCGACGAAGCGTTACGAGCTGCTCGCGCCGATCGCGAGCGGCGGGATGGCGACCGTGCACCTCGGAAGGATGCTCGGCCCGGGAGCCTTTTCCCGCACGGTGGCCATCAAGAAGCTGTATCCGCACTTCGCCAGCGACAGCGAGCTCGTGACGATGTTGCTCGACGAGGGGTGGATGGCCGCGCGGATTCAGCACCCGAACGTGGTGGCGACGCTCGATCTCGTTCGCAACGGCGCGGACCTCTTTCTCGTGATGGAGTACGTGTCCGGGGTTTCGCTCGCGCGCCTGTTGGAGCTGTGTCGCCAAGCCCAGACGCGGGTGCCGCTCGAGATCGCGGTGGCGATCGCCGCGGGCGTGCTGCACGGTCTGCATGCGGCTCACGAAGCGCGGGGCGACGACGGCGCGCCGCTCGAGATCGTCCATCGTGACGTATCTCCTCAAAACGTGATCGTCGGCGGGGACGGCGTGCCGCGCGTGATCGACTTCGGTGTGGCCAAGGCGGTCGGTCGCGCTCAGCACACGCGTGACGGCGAGATCAAAGGCAAGCTGCCGTACATGTCCCCCGAGCAACTGCGTGCGGGGGAGATCGATCGTCGCGCGGACATTAGGGGCGCGGGCGTCGTAGCGTGGGAGATGATCGCCGGGCGACCCTTGTTCGCCGGGGACGCTGCGCAGGTGATGGGCGAAGTGCTCTACGGC
>QGUH01001038.1 GCA_003242355.1 Pseudomonadota bacterium | reverse complement strand
GCCGGGGTCTTCGATCGCGGCATGGCTCCCCTCGGACTACGCCACTTTCCGCTCGCGAGCGCGCTTCAAGCTCGCTTCGAGCGCGGCGCTCAGGCTGCGTTCGGGCTCGGGGCGGGTGACACGGGGTTTCGCGAGCTTCTTGCCCTTGGCCTTCGCCTCGACGAGCGCCGCGACGCGATCGCGGTACTCGTCTCGGAACTGGGTGGGGTCGAAGGCGCCTTCGAACATGCCGACGAGCTGCTCGGCCATGGTGAGCTCCTTCTCCGTGAGCTCGCGCGTTACGGGAGGCGCGAGGCCGGCGATGTCGACCAGCTCCTCGGCGTGCCGGAGCGTCACGAGCCCGAGGTAGCCTTCGAACTCGCGGATCGAGCCGATGTACTCGGTCTTTCGCATCACCCAGTGGACGAGGCACTGCTTGTGTTCGCTGGCGAGCGCTTCGGCGAAGGCGAAGTACGCCGGCGCGTCTCCGTCGGGCCCGAGGAAGTACGGGCGCGCGGTGAATCTTCGCGGCACGCGCTCGGGCGCAAGGAAGCCGAGCACCTCGATGTCTCGTGTCGGAGCGGGCGCGAGCCCGTCGATCTCGGCGCGCTCGAGCACGACGAGCGTGCCGGAATCGAGCTCGAGGCCGCGGCGCGTCTCCTGGTAGGCGACGGGCTCGTTCGTCACGGGATCGACCATGCGCTGCTCGAGCGGCACGCGATCCGGCGCGTGGAGGAGCCGAAAGTGCACGGCACGATCGGTTGCCGCGGAGTAGAGCTTCACCGGGAGCTCGAAACCATCGAGCCGAATTCGGCCTTTCCACATTGCTCGCGGGGACACGATCGCTCTCCGGAGTCATCTGCAACGCAAGAGCCATGCCAGCGAGCGCGTGTGCGCGGCACGCTCGACGCTCGGACCGTTGCGACGCTTCACGCGGTAAGCCTCGTACGAGGCTCGCACCGCCCGGTTCCCTCCGAGAGTGGTTCCGGGGCACCCGTCAGCGGTCGTTGTTGCGAGCTCGGCTTTCCATTCGAAGATGGAATGGTCAGCTCCGCGGTAGCGATGGCATGGCGTCGCCGAATCCGAGGAACGCTGGGTGAGCGCCGAGCGACGGTCGGCTGCGCCGTAGCGAGCGCGACGCTGATCGGCACGAGAGCGGCTTCTGGCGAGTGCCGCGCCGAATTGCTCAGCCGCGGCGCAGAGACAGCACGACGCCGCCGAGCACGAGGGCCGTCCCGGCGACCGTCGTTGCTCGGAGGGGCTCGCCACCGATGGTGGCGCCGAGCAGCAGCGCCACCACTGGCGTCACGTAGGCGGTCAGGCTCATGCGATACGCGGGGACGTGGCGCAAGAGCCACATGTAGATCCCGAAGGTGAGGACCGTCCCCGCGAGGGCGAGATATAGAATGCTGCCGAGGGCGACGGGAGACCAGGTGAACGTTGCTTGCGACTCGACGACCCACGAGAGGGCGAGCAACACGACGCCGCCGAGGAGCATGGAGTCGCGGTTCAGGAGCAGCGAGCTCGCCGTCGCGGCGCGCGTCTTCACGAAGGTGGTGGAAAACGTGACGGAGAGGGGCGCGAGCAGGAGCAGAAGGCCCATTGCGATGGCCCGAGCGCTGATGCGGGCCACGTCCGTCACGAACAAGACCACGATGCCGAGGAACGCGACGACGAAGCCGATCCACTGCTGCGCCCGGAGTGGCTCGGAGCGCGTCACGAAGTGACCGGTGAAGGCCATCGCGAGCGGGAAGATGGACCAGAGCACGCTCACGAGCCCCGAGGGCAGCACGGTTTCGCTCGCGTAGACGAGCGCGTAGTTGAGCACGAACTGGCAGAGCCCGTGTGCGAGCACGGCCGAGACCGGCGGCCGACCGCCCCCTTCGCGGCGCGCGAGCCACGTGCAGACCAGGGCCATCGTCACGCCGGCAACGATGAAGCGGACGCCGGCCGAGCCGAGCGGCGGAAGCTCCTCGAGCCCCACCTTGATGACGAGCCAGGTGCTGCCCCAAACGAGACAGAGGATCGCGATCAGGAAGTTCGTGAGGAGGGGACTCGGTACGGGAGCGGGCCTCGCCGCGGAGCGTGCCGAGGAGGGCCGAGCGATAGAATTTTCCACCACCGACCGGGGAAAGGGGGGGTATTCCGGCGGGGGCGCCGCGGGGGGCTCCGGGGGAGGGGGGTCTTTTATAAAAAACTTAACACTG
>QGUH01000118.1 GCA_003242355.1 Pseudomonadota bacterium | reverse complement strand
AACCACGTACCGACCTCAGCGAGCACGAGATCCGAGAACGCGTGGCGGAACGACTCGCGCGCGTCGGTCTCGGCGATCTCGGCGAACGCCTTCCCACTCAGTTGAGCGGCGGGCAGAAAAAGCGCGTCGGCATCGCGCGCGCCACGGTCACGCGCGCGCCGATCGTGCTCTACGACGAGCCCACGGCCGGGCTCGACCCCGTGACGAGCCGCCGGATCTTCGATTTGCTCCGCAGCGAGCAGCGTGCGGCCGGCACCACCGCGGTGATGGTCTCCACCGAGGTCGATCTGTTGCTCGAGGTCGTCGATCGCGTGGGCATGCTGCACGAGGGCCGCCTCGTCTTCGACGGAACACCCGACGAAGCGCGCGCAAGCAACGAGCCAGCCCTGCGCCAGTTCCTCCGCGGCTCCGAGCACGGGCCTCTCTGATGTCCCGCCCGCCCCCACCGAAATCCTCCTCGAGGGCTCACCGCCCCTCGACCTCCCCGACGCGACTCGCTTCGCTCGTCGCGGGCTCGCTTCGCTCGCGGGAACCGACGGCTGAGCGAGGGGCAGACGAAAAGGGGCGTTCAACTTCTGGCATGGGCCCGCTTTGCGGTTCGCCTCGCACAGCGAAGCAACGTGCCGTTCCCGTGACGCACGCCTGGCCCCTTCGCGCCGAAGAACGGCTCAAGGAGCCGCGGAGCACACGCCGGCGAAGCGGCCGAGGTTGAGCTCCCGCACAGTTGCTCATTAGCCGGGCGGCACTCGAGCCCGTCGCGGAGCGCTGCGCGAAGCGCGGCGCGCAGCAGGGCGGGCGCTCCCGCGAGCTGCCACGTGACGCCGATAGGCCCCACGACGCCCATCCCTGCCCATCAGGCGGCGTCTACACCGCTCCTCATCGATAGCGGGAGCGACCCTCGGCCCGCCGCCGGCGGGTGCTCCGCGGCGACGAGCCGTCCATCGGCCGTCGCTCTCACCCGCTTTCGGCGCGGCGCGTGCCGTGGCGGACGAGGTCGGCGTGGACGCGACGGAAGCCTTCGACGTCGATCGGCAGCTCGAGCGGGCGCTCGAGCAGGCTCGACCAGGTGATGGCGTTGGCGAGCTCCACGGCGGAACGCGCTTGCT
Organism: Pseudomonadota bacterium; assembly: GCA_003242355.1. Lineage (GTDB taxonomy): Bacteria > Myxococcota_A > Polyangia > Polyangiales > Polyangiaceae > PMG-095. Next base: position 7,112 of record QGUH01000118.1, on the reverse strand, counting down.
CGGCTGGCGACAAGAGACGCGCTTCGCCGCGCACCGCGGCCACGAAATTCCGGACGAGAGCCACGCCGGTGGGCTCCGAAGGCGGAAAGACCATCCGTTCGACGTCGACCGCCGGACGTCCCGTCGCTTCACGCCGGCGATAGAGGCTGGCAGGCTCACGATTCTTGTGGAACGCGAGCTCTCGCCCCTCGAGCACCACACGGCCTCGATCGCCGGAGATCTCGAGGCGCGACGTGCCAGGCGCCTCCCCCGTGCCGAGCACGACGAGCGCGCTGAATCCCGCGCCGAACTCGAGATGCGCGGTGACGTCGTCCTCCACCTCGATCGAGTGGTAGCGCCCGAAACGGCAGATGCCGAGGACTCGGCGCGGCATGCCGAACCAATGCACGAGCAGATCGAGCAGGTGCGGCGCTTGGTTGACCAGGATCCCTCCCCCCTCCCCAGCAAACGTCCCGCGCCAGTCGCTCTCGGCGTAGTAGGCCTCGGTGCGGAAGAAATCCGTCGCCTGCCAGACCACGCGCTCGATGCGCCCGAGCTCGCCACGCCGAAGCAAGGCGCCGAGCCAGCGAAATCGCGGTTCCGCCCGGTAGTCGTGCACCACACCGAAGAGCGGTGCTCCGGGCCCGAGCCGCGCGTGCTCGGCGAGGAGAGCGTCGCAGTCCGCCGCGAGCACGCCGAGTGGCTTTTCGACGAGCACGTGCCGCCCTGCCCGCAGCGCCAGGCGCGCCGCAGTGAGGTGCGCGGGGTGCGGGGTCGCGACGATCACCGCGTCGACGTTCGGCCTGCCGAGCATTTCGGCCGGATCGGCCGCGACGGGAACGCCGTAGCCTACCCGTCGCTCCGGCTTGGGGTCGCACACGAACTCCAGACGGGCTCCGGGCACCTCGCCGCGAGCGAGAGCGCGCGCATGCCGCCCGCCCGCATTGCCGAGGCCAATCACGCCGATGCCGAGGGTGCGCTGCACGCGCGGCGGACCCTACACCCGGAACCGCCCCGAAAGGAAGCGCATCGCGAGGAATCCGAACCGCGCCGTTCTGCCGCAGATATAGGCTACGGGGCATGTCGGATGCCGAGAGCGGCGCACGCGACGAAGCTCGCTCGGCGTCGGAGGCGCCCCTGCGCCTCGCCGGCCGCCTCGCCTTGTTGCTTGCTGCGATTGGCCGCGCCGTGGCCGAAGGGGAGCTCGATCGACGGATGTTCGTGAAGAGCTTGTACGAAACGGGCGTCCGCAGCCTCCCCATCGTCGTGCTCACCGCCTTGTTCACGGGGGGGATCATGGTGGTCCAGGCCGCCCCGATCGTGGAGCGCTACGGCGCGCACGGGCTGCTCGGCTGGGGTGCCGGGTTCGGGACGCTCCGCGAGATTGGCCCTCTGCTGACCGCGCTCATGATCTCGGGGCGCGTCGGCGCCAACAACACCGCCGAGCTCGGAACCATGGTGGTCACCGAGCAGCTCGATGCGTTGCGTGCGCTCGCCATCGATCCCGTGGGATTTCTGATCGCACCGCGCTTCCTCGCGATCGTGACGACGCTCTTGCTCGCGACGCTGTTCGCCGACGCCCTCGCGCTCGTCGGCGCCGCCTACGTCGGAGCGGCGCTGCTCGGCGTGGACCCGGCCGTGTTCTACACGGGGCTCACCTCGGGTCTGCTCGGTTTCGGCGACGTGGCGCACGGGCTCGTCAAGAGCGTGGTCTTCGGCGTGGTGATCGCGCTTTCGAGCTGCCATTACGGGCTCGCCACGACGGGGGGCGCGCCCGGCGTGGGCCGCTCCGTCAATGCCGCCGTCGTGGTGAGCGCGGCCGGCGTGTTCCTGTGCGACTTCTTCGTTTCGTTCTTGATTGCATGAGCGACGCACCGGTCGTCGAACACCCCCGAAAACGCGTGCTCGGCGCCCTGGGTCAGGCGGGCATCGAAACGACCCGCACCGTCGGCTCCGCGTACGGTGTTTTCGTGCGGACGCTCTACTACCTCGTCCGCGGCCGGCACGAGCCGGGCGCCATCGCGCGCCAAATGTACGAGATCGGCAATCGCTCGCTCGTGTTCGTCTCCCTGGTGATGGGCTTCGTGGGCGTGATCCTCGTCTATCAGGGAGGCGTGCAGACGCAGCGCGTGCTGCCGGATCTTTCGCAGCTCGGGGCGACGTTCCTCGAGCTCTTGGTGCGCGACCTCGCCCCGTCGCTCGCGGCCTTGATGCTCGCAACGCGCGTGGGAGCGGGCATCGCCGCGGAGCTCGGGTCCATGGCCGTGACCGAGCAGCTCGATGCGCTCCGCCTCTCCGCGGCCGATCCCGTCGATTACCTGGTCAAACCCCGGTTCGTCGCCAGCATCGTGATGCTGTTCGTCCTCACCATCGTCTCCGGGACGGTGGCGTACGCATGCGGCCTCGTCGGCGCCCGGGTGTTCTTCGATCTTTCGCCGCGCTCGTTCGTGGATTCGAGCCTGGTGGATCCCGTCGACCTCGGGAGCGGCCTCGTGAAGTGCCTCGCCTACGGCGCGGCGATTCCCATCCTGAGCGCACACGCGGGGCTTTCGGCCAAGGGCGGCTCCGATGCCGTGGGCGCGGCGACGACGCGCGCCGTGGTCCACTCCTCTCTCGCGGTGATCGCTCTGGATTTCGCGATCAGCTTCGGCGCCCACGCGCTGTTCGGAGGGTATTCGCGATGATCTCGTTCCGCGAGGTTTCGAAGCGCTTCGGAACCCGGACGGTGCTGGATCGAGTCACCTTCGACGTGCCGCGCGGCGCGATCTCGTTCGTCATCGGCGCCTCGGGCGCGGGCAAGAGCGTGCTCATCAAGCACGTCACCGGGTTCGTGCGTCCCGATGCCGGGGAAATCTGGCTCGACGACCTCGAAGTGAGCCGCCTCGGGGAGCGCGAGCTCGCCTCCGTGCGCAAGCGCTGCGCGCTCGTCTTCCAACATGCCACCCTGTTCGATTCCCAGAGTTGCCTCGAGAACGTGGCCTTGCCGCTCGAGAAGCACGGCCGTGGGCGAACGGGCGCCGAGATCCGCGCGCGCGCCCGCGCGCTGCTCGCGCGGGTCCACATGGAGCCCTTCGCGGACCGCTATCCCTCGGAGCTCGGCGAAGGCATGAAAAAGCGGGTCGCCATCGCGCGCGCGCTCGCGCTCGACCCCGAGTACGTGCTGTTCGACGAGCCCACGACGGGGCTCGACCCCGTGAACGCGCGGCGTGTCGATCGACTGATCCAGACCCTGTCGCGAGAGGGCGGCGTGACGAGCCTGGTCGTCTCCCACGACCTGACCTCGATCTTCGGAATCGCGGATCGCATCGTCATGCTGTACAAGGGAAGAGTGCGCCTCATCGGCACTCCGGACGACTTTCGTCAGAGCGACGACCCGGTGGTCCGCCAGTTCGTCCGGGGCGAAGCCGAGGGCCCGATGGACGCGTGAGGGCGGTGGCACCGTGAGCACCACGCATGCAGGGTGGCGCAGCGAGCCGCACGCAGCGGCGAGCAGCGCGACGGCATCTCCGAACGTGGAAGGAAACTGCTGATGAGCCAGCGATCGATCGAGGTCAAAGTCGGGGCGCTCATCCTGGTCGCCATCGGGTTGCTCGTGGCGTTCATCGTCGTGATGGGCGGCCTCACCTTGGAGCCCACGTTCACGGTGCACGTGAGCTTTCACAACCCCGGCGGGCTGCAATCGGGCGCTCCCGTGCGCATCTCGGGGGTGAAGGTGGGCCGCGTCGAAGCGATCGAGTTTCGGGGCGGGCGCCTGGACGCAGCGGGGCGCCCCGAGCCCCTAATCCGCGTGGTGGCGGAGATCGAGCAGCGGTATCGCGAAGCGGTGCGCGAGGGTTCGCGGTGGTTCGTGACGAGCCAAGGCGTGCTCGGCGAGCCATTTCTGGCCATCGAGCCCGGCCCAGCGGATCGGCCCTTGCTCGAAGACGGCGCCGTGGTCACGGGCGTGAGCCCTCCGCGCCTCGACCTGCTGCTCGCCGAAAGCTACGAGCTTTTGCACCGAGCGTATCTCGGCATCACCAACAACGAGCAGAAGATCACCGAGACGTTCGACGGGCTGCACCGCACGCTGCGCGCGAGCGGCGACTTCTTCGAGCGCAACGGCCCGAAGCTCGATGCGCTCGTCGACGACCTGGGCGGGCTCAGCAAGGACGCGCGCAGCGCCGTCCAGGCCGCACGGGAGCGCTACGTCGATGGTCCGCAAATCGCGCGCATCTTGAACGACCTCGAGCGCAGCGCCGCTGCTCTCGAGGAGAACCTCGGCCCGCTGCTCGTCGATGGTCGCGGCTTCGTCTCGGACGCGCGCAAGCTGTCGTCCGCGCTCGCGAGCGACGAGCAGATCCGGCGCTACTCCGCGATCACGCGCGATCTGTCGGAAGCGGCGGCCTCCGCGAAAGTCGCTGCTGCCGAAGCCCGCGCCATCACCCGACACGTGCAAAGCGGCAAAGGCACGCTCGGCGCGCTCGCCATGGATGAGGCCGTGTACGACGATTTGCAGGAGCTCTTGCGCGACCTCAAGCACAACCCCTGGAAATTCTTCTGGCGCGAGTAGCCACATCGAGCGCACGGTCCGACGGCGCGGGCGCCATCGCGCTCCACTCGACCGGAACGACCGATGTTCGGAGCGCGCCGGGCGCCGTTCACTCGTTGCCCGCAGCGGGCGACGCGTCTCCCGGATCCTCGGGAGGCTCCGTCGTGTCACCGGCAGGATCTGGCTCGGACGGCGCGGGCTCTCGAGACGTCTCCTCCTGGCCCGGGACTTCGGGATTTTCGAGCGTATAGAGGCCACGCACGTCTGCCGTGCACGCACGCGGGCGCCCCTCGATGCTCGCGCATACGGTGCCGTACGCGCAGTCGTCGTCGCGACGACAGCTCGTGCCGGCACCCTTGCGCTCGCTCGCTTGCTCACAAGCGACGCCCATCGCGACCATCCCGAGGACGCAAACACGGGCCACTTTGCCCATGACGCGTCAGGTTACGAAACCGTACTCACGGGTTCAATTCGAATCCGCGAGTCGCGCATGGAAGCCATTTCCCACCTTGCGCTCGCCTTTCGCACCTTGCCCTCTTTTCGCGCGACCGTGGAGTTGGGTGAGGGCCGGTCGTGTGAGGGACGGGCCTCCGCTCGAACGCGCTGTCGCGCCGCTTTCGTCGTTGGACTCAGGTACTCGGCTCGATCACCACGAGCACGTCCCCTTCTTCGACGGCATCGCCGGGAGCCACCTTCACGGCGCTCACGGTTCCTTCCGCTGGCGCCTCGACGGGCATCTCCATCTTCATCGACTCCAGGATCACGACGGGTTGCTCGGCGCGAACCACGTCGCCCACCTGTACCTCCACCTTCCACACGGTCCCGGTGATGTGCGCGCAAACGTCGATGGGCATGAGTGCGCGGACTCTAACAGAGTCGAGAGTCGCCGGAGGGAGCTGCGCTCGTCGATGCTCCGACGATTCCGCTCACACCCGGTCTCGCGTGCCGCCACCGGGCTCGTTCGTACGGGTCCCGCGGACACCGGCCCGCTTCGAAAGTGGGGACGTGTGCTTCGGACTCCGCGCGTCGCTCTGATGCCCGGACGACCCAAGGGCCTCGCCCCGCGCGTGTCAGACGCCAGCAACGACCCGTTGCACCTCGCCATCGGTCCCGCCCCTTCAGCATCCGGCGAAAAGTACTCGCCGCGGGGCCTGCCCCGCCGTGTGGGCCCGGAGCCCCGACGCCCCTTCAGCCATCCCCACCGTGTGCGTGCTCGAGAAGTGCGCCTCCCCCTCTTGCCTACCCGCGCGCCCGCGGGCACGGCTTGACTCCCGCGCTCACCGAATGCTACCCGCGTGAAGCGGCCGGCGCGGGCTGCTGCTCGCCCGGGGGCTCGCCCCCCAACCGCCCCTCTCCAGGAAACATCGCCCATGCCCGAACAGAAGGAAAGCTCGGTCCTCTTCTCGCTCAAAGAGCTGATGAGTCTCGAGGAGCAGCGCATTCGGGAGGAAGAGGCGGAAAAAGAACGCCGCGCCCGCGAAGAGGCCGAGGCGCGAGCCGCCGCCGAGCGAGCCGCCCGAGAGGCCGAGGAGCGCCGACTGCGCGAGGAAGAAGAGCGCCGCCGCGAGGAGGAGCTGCGCCGTAAAGAGGAAGCCGCCCGTTTGGAGGCCATCCGACAGGCCGAAATCGAGAAGGCCCGCGCCGAGGCCGAGCACAAGGCGCGGATGGAGGCCATGGCGGCCCAGCAGTCGCACGAGCAGCAGCTCGCCAAGCTCCGCTCCGACCAGACGAAGAAGCGCCTGAAGCTCATCGTGGGGGTCGTCAGCGCCGCGCTCGTGATGGGCGGCGTCGGCATGGCCGTGCTCTGGTCCAACGCGAAGAAGAAGACGGAGGCCGAACGCGCCGCACTGCTCGCTCAGCAACAAAAAGCGGCCGAGGAGCTTGCCCGGCTCAGGGCCGAGTTCGAAGCCGTGCAACGCAAGGAAGAGGAGCTCAAGCGCCAGCTCGAGAGCGCTCAAACCGAGGCGGAGCGGCAGCGCATCGAAAACGAGCTCGCCAAGACGCGGCAGGAAAAGGAAGAAGCCCGGGACCGCGCGAACACGGCCCGCGGGCGTGCCAGCAAGTCCGGAGGATCCGCGCCGAAGGCGGCCGCGCCCAAGCCCTGCGACTGCCCGCCGGGGGATCCGCTCTGCTCGTGTCTGTGAGCGCGGGCGCCAGAAGCCGCCTCGCCTTCGCGCTCGACTACGGCAACCTCGACGACGCCCAAAGAGGCGCCGAGAGGGTGGCCGAGTCCGTCGGTGTGCTGAAGGTCGGGCTCGAGCTGTTCGTGCGCGAAGGACCGCGCGCGGTGGCGATCGGGCGGAAGCTCGATCGTGACGTGTTCTTGGATCTCAAGCTGCACGACATCCCCGAAACGGTGGAGCGTGCCGTCGCCTCGGCGGCGAGTCTCGGGGTGCGTTACCTCACCCTGCATGCTGGCGGCGGGCCGCGCATGCTCGAAGCGGCAGCGCGACGCGTGGAGCGCGAGCGGGCGGACCTGGTGCTCCTCGCGGTCACCGGGCTCCCGTCCCTCGATGCGGCCGCCCCCCCGGCGGGGGGCGGCACGGGGGGCCCCCCCGAGCAGGCCCAGGGCGTGGGGGGACCCCGGCGCAAGCCCGGAGGCGCG
>QGUH01000117.1 GCA_003242355.1 Pseudomonadota bacterium | reverse complement strand
CGCGGGGCGTTTTCGGGGAGGAAGAGGCGTTGCGCGGGGCGCACCGTGTTCACCGCGCGCGGGCTCGGGTTCACGGTGCTCACCGCGCGCACGATCGTGTTCGGGACGGAGACGGGGCTGCGCCGAGCGCTCGACCGCCTCGAGTCGGGACGCATCGAGCGGCGTTTGCCCAAATGGATGATCGATCTCGTCGCCGCGCCGAGCGCGCCGCTCGTTTTCGGCGCCGACTTCACCACGCACCCGGTACCGGACGCCGCGCGCCGCGAGCTCGCGTTCCTCGACGGCGTCTCGACGCTGAGCCTGGTCGGCAACTTCGCCGAGCCGGGGCTCAACGCGGCGGGGACCCTCACGTACGGCACTCCCGAGGCCGCGGTGCGGGGAGCCACGCAGGTCAAAGACCTGTCCAATCGCCTCGGGACGTACGGGCCGCTCTTGGCGTTGGTGGGGATTGCGCAGCCCGTCCGGAAGCTCGAGGCCGAAGCGGTGGACGACGAAGTGCGGTTCGTGCTCGGAATCGACGGGGCCGCCGTCGCACGGCTGCTCGATTTGGTGCAAGCTTACCCCGCCCAGCAGGCGCCCGGCGCTGCCCGCTGAAGGAGTATGGCTCGCCTCATCGTTCGCCCGTGCACAGGACCTCTCCGCGGCAGCGTGCCGGTGCCGAGCGATCGCAGCATCACCCTGCGCGCCTTGCTCGTCGGCGCCCTCTCGAACGGGCCGTGCGAGCTGCGCGGCTTCGGTTACGGGGGCGACACGGGCACGATGTTGAACGCCTTGTCGGCGCTCGGCGTCCGCACGGAAGACGATGGGCGCGGCACCGTGCGTCTGCGCGGCGTCGGGCTCCAGGGCTTGCGGCCTCCCGAGTCCGCGATCGACTGCGGGAAGTCCGGCACGGTGTTGCGCTTGCTCACCGGGGTGCTCGCGGCCCAGCCCTTCCGCTCGCGGCTCGTCGGCACCGATCGCCGCGATCTGCGGCCGTTGCTGGAGCCGTTGCGCCGGCGCGGAGCGCGCATCGAAGCGCGCCGGGACGGCTCGCGCGAACACGCTCCGCTCGAGGTGCAGGGCGTGGAGCCCGGAACCCGTCTCGGGCCGCTCGAGCACGTGCTCGAGCGCGCCAACGATCACGAAAAGGGCGCGCTCTTGCTCTCGGGCCTCTTCGCCTCGGGGCCGACCACGGTTCACGAGCAGGTGGTCGCGCGGGACCATACCGAGCGTCTGCTCGCGGCGCTCGCGGTGCCGATCGAGACGGTCGGCCCCATTCTCCGGCTGCATCCCCCCAAGGATCCGCTCGCGATCCGCGGCTTTTCGATGGATCTGCCGGGGGACGTCACGGCGGCGAGCTTCTTGCTCATCGCCGCGCAGGTCGTTCGCGGCAGTCGCGTGAGCACGCGGCGCACGGGGCTCAACCCGACGCGCGCGGCGGTGCTGGAGCTGATTCGGCTCTTCGGCGGGCGCATGGGGATCACCCCGCGGGGTGACAGCCTGGGCGAGCCGTTCGGCGAGGTCACGTCCGAGGGCTCCGTGCTCCGGGGCACCACGGTTGCCGGAGAGCTCGCCGAGCGAGCGCTGGACGAAATCCCGATCGTGTGCGTGCTCGCGGCGCGGGCGCGCGGGCGCACCGAAGTGGCCGACGTGGGCGAGCTACGCGAGGACGAGCCGGACCGGCTGCACGCGATCGCGGAGCTCCTCCGGGCCTTCGGCGTTTCGGCCGAGGAGCGCGCCGACGGCCTCGTGATCGAGGGCCAGGGCGAAGGCAGCCTGACCGCGGCGCGCGTGGACAGCCGCGGCGATCACCGCATCGCCATGGCTGCAGCGGTGCTCGGCTTGATCGGCGACGGCGAGACCGTTATCGAGGGCGCCGAGTGTATCGCCGTGAGCTTTCCTCGATTCGTGGGCACGCTGCGCGCGTTGGGCGCCGACCTGGAGGTGGTCACGTGAAGCGTCCGATCGTGGCCATCGACGGTCCGGCTGGCGCCGGCAAGTCGACGGTGGCGCGGCTCGTCGCCGATCGGCTCGGCTACCTGTTGCTCGACACGGGAGCGCTCTATCGCACCGTGGCCCTCGCCGCGAAGCGCGCCGGGATCCCGTGGGGCGACGAAGCAGCCGTGACGGGCCTCACCGAAACGCTCGTGCGCGACGGCGCGATTCGGCTGGAGCGCGGCGGCGACGGTGCCTTGCGCACCCTCTTGCGCGGCGAGGACGTCTCGACCTTGATCCGCACGCAGGAGCTCGCCGAAGGCGCGAGCCGCGTGTCGGCCATTGCCGGCGTCCGCGAGGCGTTGCTCACGATCCAACGCTCGGCGGTGAGCGCGAACGGCGTGGTGCTCGAAGGGCGCGACATCGGCACCGTCGTCTTCCCCGACGCGCAGGCGAAGTTCTTCCTCACGGCGAGCGTGGAGGTGCGGGCGCGTCGGCGCTTCGACGAGCTGCGCTCGCGGGGGCAATCGCCGGAGCTCGAGCGCGTGCACGAAGAGGTGGTCGAGCGCGATCGCCGGGACAGCACGCGTCCGGTCGCGCCGCTGCGGCAAGCGCCGGATGCCGTGCTCATCGACAGCTCGGCCCTGTCCGTCGAAGCCGTCGTCGATCGGATCGTCGAACGGGTGCGCGCCATCGAGCGCGAGCTCGAGCAATCGTGAGGCGCGCCGCGGTTCTCTCGGCGTGCCTGCTCGCGTGCGGCCCCGAGCCGCTCCGCGCGCCGCCGCCTGCGCCCGTCGTGGAGGAGCCTGCGCTGGCGATCCCCGGCGATCTCGATCTCGTGCTGCGCATCGACCTCGCGCGCGTGCGCGGCGCACTGGGGCTCGATCCGAGTCGAGCGCTCGATCGCGCCTACGACGAGAGCTTGCCCGCGGAGCGCGATGCGGGAACGCGGCGTCTCCTCTCGCAGTTGCTGCTCAACACGAACGTGCTCTGGGTGGGGGTGCGCCCCGGACACTCGCCGGAGCTCACCGACAACGTGCTCGTCGCGCGCGGCGCCTTCACGGGCATCGTCCCGAACACGATCCCCGGAGAGCCACCCTGGCAAAGCGCGCGGGACCTCGGCGGGAACGTGCGGCGCTTCGAGCGCGCCCAACCATCGGTCCGCGCGCTCCCGGCCGTGCTGTACGTCCGGGAGCCGGATCTGGTGATCCTCGGCTCGGCCGCCGAGATCGACGCGCTCACGCGCACCATCGAGCAGCGGCGTGGCGATCGGCCCGTGCGCGCTCCCGAGACCGGCCTGGTGTCGGTAGCGGCGCGGCTCGCCCCGATCCTTCGACGCTTGCAAGCGCGAGCCCCCGCGCTCGCCGAGCTGCTCGCGGGCAGCGAGCACTTGCGGGCCAGCGCGGATCTTACCGCAGGCGCGCTGCGCGTGGACGTGGAGGTGTCGTTCGCGGCGGCCGAGCGGGCGGAGGCGGCCGGGAGCGCGCTGCGCCGCCTCGTGGCGGCCCTGTCGCGCACGAGCGCACCGTGGCTCACTCCGGCGCGCGTCGACTCCATCGGCAACGTGGTAACCGGGAGCCTCGTTCTTCCCGAAACCGAGCTCCATCGCCTTGCCGCGGGCCGGCAATCCTCGATGGGGCCCGATGGGGAGCACTGAAGAGCTCCGAGCCATGGCGACTCCTTCTTCTTCCGCAGCTTCGGCGGCACCCGAAAAGCGCGGCGCGACGCGCTTCCGCTGGGTTCTCCTCGTGTTCGTTGGCCTGCTCGTGCTCGGGCTCGCGGTGGCGTACGTGGTCCACGAACGCTACGTGGCCTACACGCCGGTGGCCGCCAGCCACGTTCCGCCCGATGCCGCGCTCGTCGCGCGGTTCGACCTCACGCACGTGACGCTCTACGAGCCCTTCCGACGTTACGTCTTTCCCCTGGCCGACCTCGGCAACGCCCAGCGGCGCGACCGCCTCGCCGCGCGCGGCGCCAGCGTGGCCGGCGCAGTGCGGGAGGTCGTGCTCGCGATTGGGACGACGGGGACCGACTGGCTCGTCGTCTTGGGCGGGAAGCTGCCGAGCCACCTGGACCAGGCGCTCGCTTCCGTGCTCGCCGAAGAGGGCGCGCGCGTCGAGCGGCGCAGTCAGGGCTTCGTGCTTGAACCTTCTGGGCTCGCCTTCGCGCAGGCGACCGATGGGGCGTTTCTGATCGCGCCGAGCGCGGAGCGCCTGGGGAGCGCGCTCGCGCCCCGGAGCCCCATCCCCGAGCTCCTCCGAGAATCCGGGGGCGTCGTGGCGCGACGGCCTTTCGTGCCGCCGCCGCTCGAGCGCTTCGAAGCCAGCTTCGAGGGCGGCTCCGGCGTCGAGGTGCGCTTCCTGGCCACCGGGGGCCCCGGGACGGAGCTCGCCGTTCGAGGGCTGCTCGCCGGCTTCGGTGCGCTTCACCCGGAGCTGGCCGCGGTAGCGCGCGCAGCCACGCTCGAGGCGCAGAACGGCAGCCTCCGCGGAGAGCTGCGCCTTCCGAGCACGGCGGCCGAGCGCCTCGCGGAGGTGCTCGCGGCGCAGGCTGCCACGTGGCTGCTTTCCGGGCAGGCGCGCGGCGCGCTCACCCCATGACGACGCGCGCCTCCGATGGGTGCGGCGTTGGCGGCGGGGGCGACGTGTGCAACAATTTGCCGGCCGGTCCCGCTCGCCACGGTAGTTTCGCTTTGACTCGACCGATGGGGTGCGCTACCTGACCGCGTCCGTCGCGAGCCCGGGCCCGCGCACGCCTCGCGCGCCCCCGGACTCTAGCGCGCGAGACTCTCGAAGATTGGAGGCACCGTAATCGTTCATGGCTGACACGCAAACCGCCACACCGGACCAGGGCCCGCTTTCCGGGTTCGCTGCGCTTTTCGAAGCCAGCGAAGAGACGACGCAGCTCGGCGGCGAGGGCGAGATCGTAAGCGGCACGGTCGTGCAAGTGACGCGCGACTCGGTCGTGGTGGACATCGGCGGCAAGAGCGAGGGTGTGATCCCCCGCGACGAGTTCTTGGATGCTCACGGGGTGCTCACGGTCAAGCCCGGCGACCGCGTGGACGTGTTCGTCGAGAGCCGCGAGAGCGACGACGGCCTGATCTCCTTGTCGAAGGAGAAGGCCGACAAGATGAAGGTGTGGGACGAGATCTCGAGCGCGTGCGAGCGCGACGAGATCATCGAAGGCACCATCAGCCAGCGCGTGAAGGGCGGCCTCTCCGTCACCATCCGCGGCGGCGTGAAGGCGTTCTTGCCGGGCTCTCAGGTCGACCTTCGTCCGATCCGCAACCTCGAAAAGCTGATCGGGCAGACGTACGAGTTCAAGGTCATCAAGTTCAACAAGAAGCGCGGCAACATCGTGCTCTCGCGACGCGCGCTGCTCGAGCGCGAGCGCGACGAGATGAAGGCGAAGACGCTGCAGACGCTCGAGGAGGGCATGGTCGTCACCGGCACGATCAAGAACCTCACCGAGTACGGCGCCTTCGTCGATCTCGGCGGCATCGACGGCCTGCTTCACATCACCGACATGTCCTGGGGTCGCGTCAATCACCCCGGGGAGGTGTTCAAGGTCGGCGACGAGGTCACCGTCAAGGTCCTCAAGTACAACGCCGAGACCGAGCGCGTCAGCCTGGGCCTCAAGCAGACCCAGGAGGATCCGTGGAACCACGCCGAAGAGGCTTATCCGCTCGGCAAGCGCGTCCGCGGCAAGGTCATGAGCTTGACCGACTACGGCGCCTTCATCGAGCTCGAGCCGGGCGTCGAAGGGCTCATCCACGTCAGTGAGATGAGCTGGACCAAGAAGATCAAGCACCCCTCGAAGCTCCTCGAGATCGGTCAGGAGGTCGAGTGCCAGGTGCTCGAGGTCGACTCCAAGGCCAAGCGCATCAGCCTCGGTCTCAAGCAGCTCGAGCCCGATCCGTGGACTCTGTTCACGGACAAGTACAAGCCGGGCGACAAGATCGCCGGCAAGGTGCGCTCGATCACCGACTACGGCGTCTTCATCGGCATCGAAGAGGGCGTGGACGGCATGGTCCACAAGACGGACCTCTCGTGGACCGTCAAGATCAACAACCCGGCCGATGTCTACAACAAGGGCGACGAGGTCGAGGCGATCATTCTCAGCATCAATCACGACGAGAAGAAGGTCAGCCTCGGCGTCAAGCAGCTGTTCGACGACCCGTGGCTGGGGCAGATGGATCAGTACAAGCCCGGCACCGTGGTGGACGACGCGCTCGTCCTCAGCGTGGCGGACTTCGGCGCGTTCGTGCGCATCGCCGACGGCATCGAAGGGCTCATCCCGACCAGCGAGATTCCGCCGTCGGCCCACATCGCGAAGGGCGAGCGCGTCAAGGCGGAGATCTCCAACGTCGACGCCATCGATCGTCGCGTCACGCTCACCATGCGCAACCCGGGCGAGAGCGCCGAGGCCGAGCAGCTCATGGCTCTGCGTCGCGAGCAGCAGGGCAAAGGTGCGACACTGGGCGACGTGCTCAAGGAGAAGCTCGAGAGCATGAAGCGCAGCGCGCCGCCGCCACCGCCTTCCGCCGACACCGAGAACAAGTGAGAGCGCTGCCGCGTATCGACGCAAGCGCCGCCTTCCGCGGCGCTTGCGCCGCGCGGTGTTGTCATCACAATCAGCGCGCGGAGTCGCGCTCTTGACCACGCCCAACAGCGTGTCCGAACCCCCCTCGAGTCTGTTCGGCGGCTGGACTCGCCGGCGGATCGTTTTTCTGTCCATCACCGGTGCGCTCGCGCTCGGCCTGTTCATTTGGGCGGCCGAGGTGCTGCTGCCGTTCATCATCGCGGTGATCATCGCGTACGTGCTGACGCCCCTCGTCGCACGGTGCGAACGGATGCGCATCCCGAGGGCGGTGGCGATCCTCTTGGTGTACGCGCTCACGGGAGCCGTGCTGTACGTATCGGCCGCGGCGATCTTTCCGCGCGTCTACAGCGAGGGCGTGAAGCTGATGCGTGACGCGCCCGCCCTCGGCCGCGAGCTGTCCGCCGAATGGAGCCCGCGCATCGAGCGCTGGGTGGACGGCATCTTCAATCGCGTCTCGCCCGAGGCGTCGAAGGGCATCGAAGCGAGCGAGCCCGAGGCGCCTGCTCTGGAGATCATCCACAAGCCCGAAGGCGGCCTCCGCATCGAGGTCGGCACCGGGCTCGACGTGGTTCAGCACGGTCCCGGCCACTGGCGCATCGGTCCGGTGGCGCCGCGCTCCTCGTCGCGTATCGACGTCGCCGAGCTCACCGATCAGGGGATCGAGGAGTTCCTCGGGTACGTCAAACGCAATGCGCTCGATTTGATCCGCATCGGGCACGCCGTGGTGAGTCAGGTCGCGCGCGGCGTGTTCCTGCTGTTCATGACGTTGATGGTCGCGGGGTACCTGATGCACACCCGCGAGGACATCCTCGACTTTTTCCGATCGCTCGTGCCGCCGCGCTCCCGCCTCGGCTTCGACCGGCTCTTGTTCCGCATCGATCGAGGGCTGGCAGGCGTCGTGCGTGGGCAGCTGCTGATCTGCCTCGTCAACGGCATCTTGTCGGCGATCGGGTTCTGGATGTTCGACCTCAAGTACTGGCCGATCCTGGCCATCGTCGCTGGGGTGATGAGCATCATCCCGATCTTCGGGTCGATCCTGAGCTCGATCCCCGCGGTGTTGATTGGCTTGACGCAAGGGTTCTGGACGGCGCTTTGGGTGCTGCTCTGGATCATCGGCATCCACCAAGTCGAGGCCAATCTGCTCAATCCGAAGATCATCGGCGTTGCCGCCAAGATCCATCCGGTGTTGGTGGTGATGGCGCTGCTCATCGGCGAGCACTTCTTCGGCCTGTGGGGGGCGCTCCTCGCCGTGCCGACGCTCTCGCTCGCCCAGAGCTTGTTCAATCATTTCCGCTTCGAGGCGATGCCGGATGCCCCGCCCGACAGCCTGCTGCCACCCACCACGGCAGTGAACCCGAGCGCCACGCCGTCCAAAGAGCGGGTGGCCTCGGCTGGCTGAGAGGAACCCCGCTCGGAAGCCGTAACGCCTCGGGTTCCCGTCGGGAGAGGCCGAAGGCTCCCGGTTTTCTCGAGTGTCGCTCGCGCTCGCGTGCGCCGGACGCCCCTTCATCGGCGAGTCGGCGTCACTCCGCGATCGGGCCGGAGTGCGAGGCGCGTTCGGGCGGGCAGCATCGGGCGTGACGACCCACGCGTCTGCGGCGAAGTCTGGAGGTGGGCAGCTTCGGTTGCGCCTCTCCGAGTGGGCGAGTTGAGGGTACCCGGGTGCTGCGCTAAGACGCCGAGCGAGAGAGCGAATCGTGGCGA
>QGUH01001037.1 GCA_003242355.1 Pseudomonadota bacterium | reverse complement strand
GCCACGCGGGCATGGGCTCGCAAGGCGTCGCCGAGAACGCCGAGCCGTTCGACCGAGCGGCGTTCTCGCTTTGTTCGTAGGGGCGACACGCGTCGTCCCTACGCCGAAGTGAGTGAGAGTGAATACGGCGGGCCCGTCCCCTCGCGGGCACTCTGTCCGACGCTGTTTCCGCATGTTTCGGCGCTTTCCGAACCGTTCGTCGCTTTAGAGCAACGAGCGGCGAAGACGTTCACCACGCCGGCATGGTCTCGCAGGGAGGCGCTTACACGACGAGCACGGCATCCGCCACGCCGGCATGGTCTCGGACGGAGGCGCTTACACGACGAGCACGGCATCCGCCACGCCGGCATGGTCTCGGACGGAGGCGCTTACACGCACGGCATCGCAGGCCGGCATGGTCTCGCGAAGGGGCGCTTGGACCAACGAACGGCCGCACTCCGCCCAAGCACGAGCCGCTCGCTCGAGCCGGCCTGGCCTATTCGCCCTTTCAAGTCGAGGCACGAGTCCGAATGGAAGGGCGAGCCGAGTCCGTCCCGTGAACGTCCCATCCGGGAGAGCCCAGCGCCACGAAACAGGCGCCTGACCGCAAGCCCCGCGAAATCGAACGTCGCGCACACGTCCACCGCGCCGCCGTGCGCGCCGCCGCCATATCCGGCCAATCAAGAGCAGAGTGATCCATCAGCGACCCCCGGGTGATTCCGGTGGGGCGGTCGTTATGCTGGGGCGCGCCTCGGAGGTGACGAGTCGCGGCCGGAGAAAGATCGAGGACGCGCGCGAAGCGAGGCGATGTCTGGCGGTCCGGGAGAGCCCCGAGCACCGCCACCCCAAAACGGGCGCCCAACCGCAAGCCGACGAACGAGCAGGGCTGAGCGCGGGGGAGTGGGCACGAGAGCGGAGAATCGACGCAAGGTCGCTGCATGCACGGCAGACGAATCTCGAGCGTGGAGCTCGAGAGGATGTGGAGGCTGCGGGTGCGGCGGCCCGCGAATCGCGACCGCGCCCGAGACGAGCTTCGGGTCTCGCACCTCCGCCAAATCCGCCAGGATCAAGAGCAGGTGATGCGGAGGGTGCGGCGTTCCCGAATCGCGACCGTGCCCGAACGCGCTTCGGTCTCGACTCTCGTCGATATCCGCCCAATCAAGAGCAGAGGGTGTGGAGGCCGTTGGGCGCGGGGCTCGCGGATCGCCGACCGCGCCCATGCCCGACATGAGCTTCGGTCTCGACTCTCGTCGATATCCGCCCAATCAAGAGCAGCCGGTGCGGCGGGTGCGGTTGCGGCGCCCGCAAATCGCGACCGTGCCCGAATGCGCGCCGGGCTCGCGGCTCGTTCCATTGCTGGGGGAGGTCGGGTAGTATGGGAGCTTCCGGCGGGCTTGGCACGAAAGGTGCTTTAGGGAATCGCACGGGTAAGCTCATGGCACAAGTTGGCACAAGGCGAGCGTGGGTTCGCGCGGCGGCCGCGATGGGGGTGCTCGTCGCGGCGGGAGTGTTGAGTGCGGGGGAAGCGCGGGCGTGCACCTTTCAGGTGCGCTCGATCAAGGTGAGCTATCCGGCGCGAGACTCCAATGTCCTGGTTCCGACGAACGCGGTGTTGTTCGCGTACGGCGGCGGTCTGGAGGCTAGGGACCTGACTCTGCGCACCGAAGCGGGGCAGAACGTGCCGATCCAAGTGGTTGCGGCGCCGAGCGCCGGCTTCGACGTCATTCCCGCAGAAGAGCTCGCGCCGAATACCCGGTACGTGCTCGAGGTAAACGATGCCCTCTCGGGCGTGCGCGACACGGTTGCGTTCACGACGGGGGACGGACCGATCAGCGGGTTGCCGGAACCGGAGCTGCCTCGATTCGGCCTTTGGCAGCGGGCCGCCAATCTTGGTTCGTGCGGCCGCGTCGGTGTGATCTGCACGGACGTGGTGCCGCCCGAGACCTGGTACTTCGAGATGCTTTTCCGCGATGAAGTCCTCGACCTGCACGGGAACAGGCACGCGGCGAGCTTCCTCCGTCCGTTCCAGCCGGAGGATTGCCTGGAGATTCGCGTTCGGGACGTGCTCGGGCGCCGTTCGCAACCGATGACGATTTGCGCGGACGAGTTTCCCACCGACGAGCTCGGCGAGCAGTTTCCCGAGGTGACGTGCGACTCCCCGCCGAGGGCTGGCGAAGCCAACGAGCCCACGGCGGGCGCCGGCATGCC
>QGUH01001036.1 GCA_003242355.1 Pseudomonadota bacterium | reverse complement strand
ATGACGAGCTGGTTGTTCCAGCTCATGCTCATGGTCGTGTCCGTGGGGAACGTGATGGGCTGCCACACGTACGCCGACTCGTTGACGCGCCCGCCCCAGGCGCCCGCCCAGCGATCTCCGAGGTACAGGTACGAGGTTCCCGAGCTGCCCTGAATGGGGAGCACGAACGTGGGCTGCGAATGGAACGTGTTGCCGTCGGCGACGTTCTGCATCGACGACCAGCCGCTCGTCAGCGAGCGCGACGTCGCATACTTCGCCTGATTGGGAGACCACCCGGTCGCCCCGGACGTCAGCAAGAAATAGACGCCGTTGCGTTTGAACAGGGCCGGGGCTTCTCGATGCCCACCCGCGAACAGGACTGCTGCCAGGCGCGCGATGCCGAGATAGTCGGGCGTGAGCTCGTAGAGATTCAGATCGTAGTTTTCGTTCGATGCGGAGAGGAAATAGCCCTTGCCGTCGTCGTCGACGAACAGCGTGCAGTCGCGCGACATGTAGCCCGGCTTTCCGTGATCCATCACGCCCGAGTCGGCGAGCGGGCGGAAGCTGCCGTGATAGGTGTAGTCGCCGGCGACCGTGTCGGAGCTGGCGACGGCAGCGCGCGCCTCGCCATAGTCCTTGCCGTTCTCCCAGTGCGCCCACATCACGTACTTCTTGGTGGACGCGTTGTAGACGACCTTGGGTCGCTCGACGTTCGCGGGGCTGAGCCCGGGACCCGAGTTCTGGTGCAAGACGTCGTTGACGAACTCCCACCGCATGAGGTCTCGCGAGCGATACGCGGACACGGCGCGGAACGAGTTGTCGGGATTCCGGTTCTCGCCGAACCAGTAGTAGTCGTCGCCGACTTTGATGAGCCCGCCGCCATGGGCCTGAATCGGATTTCCGTCGGTGTCGGCCCACTGAATGCCGTTGATCAGCGGAAAGGCGGGAGGCGACGGAGGCTCCGGAGCGCTCCCTCCCGTTCCCGCGCCGCCCGCGTTCGAGCCTCCCGAGGGCATGCCGCCGAGGCCGTTGCTCGAACCGCCAGTCGCGGCCTCGCCACCCTCAGGGGAGCCGCCGTTGCTGCTCGTGGTGCCTCCTTGTGAGGAGCCGCCGTTCGCCATGCCGCCCGCGGGCGTGCTCGAGCCGCCACCCGCGGAGGGAACGCCTCCGCTACTGGGGGCGGGGGAACCGCCGGTGCCCACACCGCCTTGTGACGGTGCGGAGTTGCCGCCCGTGCCCCCCTGAGGAGTGAAGCCACCACTCGAGGGATTCGAGCCGCCGTTCGCAGCGCCGCCAGAGGCAGTGGTGCCGCCGTTCGGTGTGCTGCCGCCCGCGCCGTCGAGCGCGTTGCCTTCGGGCGCGGCAGCGCAACCCAGGGCGATGGCCGACACGACGACCCAGCACGACCGCCCGAGAGCGGTCGCCACCCACGGCGAAGAGAGCACGGCAGAACTTCGCATTTTCTCGCCTCGGAATCGCGCGCATGCTCGCGACCGAGCCTTGCATCTTCTAACACACGCGCGTGCATCGAGCTCTTCCCCGTGAGTCGACCGGTATCGAAACCTTGCGCTGTGGGTGTGCGCGCTGAGCGTGCGAGACGCTCACCAGGCGGATACCGAATAGGGCCGCACCTGCTTGATCAGCAATCGGCGTTCGGGGCCGTAGAACTTGAACTCGATATCCAGCGCGAGGTTCGCCGGAGAACGCTCGTAGAGCTCGGCGAAGTGGGTCTGGACGCGCTCGGCGGCGGCGTAGAGCGCTTCGATCTCCGCATCGCTGAGCAGCGGCGCGTCGGGAGAAAGGGACGAGAAGCGCTCGCGTACGATTTCCGTCGTTCCGGGCAACCCCGGGACGATGGCGAAAATCTCCGGCACCGCGCCGCCGGCGGGATTGGCGACCTCGATCTCCCCGAGCTGGACGTTGACGTAGTACCCGGGAACGTTCGGGTCGAGCAGGTTCTGCGTGATGAGCACGCCGTTGGCGGCCTCGTCGTCGATGGCACGATTGACGGCCACCGCCATGCGCACCGCGCGCGAATCGATGTTCCAGAAGGCGCGCTCTTCGAAGGCGCGGAAGAGCCAAACGCTCGCCCACACGTCGCGGATACGGCTCGAGGGGAGTCCGACCCCGTATTTGCGGGGACCCGGTTGGTAGAGGCCCCGCCCCTGAGACCAGGGGAGGACTAGGGCATGTGAGGTAGGGCACAGGG
>QGUH01001035.1 GCA_003242355.1 Pseudomonadota bacterium | reverse complement strand
GTTGAGCTCCCGCACTGCTCCCCATTAGCCGGGCGCCACTAAAGCCCGTCGCGGAGCGCCGCGCGAAGCGCGGCGCGCAGCAGGGCGCGGCCTTCGATCGAGCTGCCTCGTGACGCCGATAGGCCCCACGACTCCCTTCGTTGCCCATTAGGCGGCGTCTACATCGCTGCTCTTCGATAGCGGGAGTGGCCCTCGGCCCGCCGACGGAGGGTGCTCCCCGGCGACGCGCCGTTCGCCGAGACGCTAGGCTACGACCCAGTCCATCTCATCGGTGTCCCAGCGGGCGACACCGCTGCCGTCGAGGCGCTCGAGGGATGCCGAGTCCACGGGAACGCGGAAGCGCACCCGCTTGAAGTACGAGCCGAGGTCCGCGACGAGAGCATCGGGCGGCGTGGCCACCGTCTGGGGATCGATGAGGAAAAGCTGGGTTTCGAGCGCTTCGCCCGACACGGAGAGCACCGCGTAACCGTTCTTTCCGAGCTCGTGGAAGGCAAGGTGGGGGTTCGCGCGCGTCTCGCGATCGGTGAGGAGCGCGCCGACCGCTGGAGCGAGAAGCGAAAAGGCCTCGGGGATGGACGCGTCGGCAGCCGCCAGCCGCTCGATGCCTTCGAGCCAGGTTGTCGACGAGACCGCACCCGTGCAGAACTCGACGACGCGACGGCTCGGTGCCGCTTCGTCGAACGGCGTGCCCACGAGAAAGCAGTGGAGGTCGCCCGAAACGATGACCACGTTTCCCACCTCGGCGAGCTCGTCGAGGAGCGCTCGACGCTCGTTGGGAAAGCCGTCCCAATCGTCGGCGGTGAGCAGGTAGCGCCCACGGAGCTCGGGCGGGAGCAACAAGACGTTGCGGACGTCCACCACCTTGGGCATGAACGCAATCGGGCTTCCCCACACTTTGAAAGTGCGCGTCGAGCGCTGGATGGTTTCGAGAAACCACTCGCGTTGTGCCTCGCCCATCAAGCGTTCGCTCGCGCCTTTCGTGTCGGCGAAGCGACGTGCCGCCACGGCCGCGAGCGGATCGAGCGCGACGAGGTAACGCGCGCCGAGGCGGCTGTACTCCGCCGTCTTGAGGAGCTGGTGCACGGCATAGCCGCGCGGAAACCCCTGGCTCTCCGGATCGATGGGCGCGGGGGCACCATCGCCGATCGCGGCGAGCTGGACATTGATCCACGGAATGCTGAGCAGCCCCGTGACGCGGTCGGCGTCGAAGCCGAGCGCCGCCGCGTTTTCGCGGAGCGCGGCCGCGTACTGGCCATCGGCGTACTCGTCGATGTCGACGTACGGCACCGTCTGCTCGGCGGGTGCATCCCCCACCTCGTCTTCGGTGAGGAGCACCGCGCCCGGAAAGGCGTCCTCCGGCACCAGGTGATCGGGCCGATGACGCCGCAAATCGGTCAGCACGAGCTCGAGATGGCGCCCGAAGACGAAGCTCCGGTAAATCGTGAAGTCGTCGGGGAACTCGGCGTCGGGGTCGAGCGCCGTCGCCGGCGCCTCCGCGTCGTCCACCGGCATGTATTCGAACCATGCCTGATCGGCGGCGCGCCGGCGTTCGAGATCGCGTTCGTCTTCGAGACCATCGGTGTAGGTCGACGTCGCGCCGTGGCAATCGTCGGAGTATTCGTGATCGTCCCAGATGGCGATCATCGGGACGCGCTCGTGCAAAGCCTGCAGGTCCGGGTCGGAGCGCACCGTACGGTACAGGTCGCGGTAGTTGTCGAGCGAGCGCGCCGCGAGGGCGCCGCCACGGCTCTGGATGGTCAGCGCTTCCTCGGGTCGCCCGAACACGATCGCCCGCGCGCTCGAGGATTCCTGGAATGCCGGGTCGCCGACGGTTTCGTACACGTAGTCGCCGAGGTGCACGAAGAAGTCGACGTCCTGATCGAGCAGGTAGCGATGGCAGTGGTAGTAGTGTCCGCCATAGTCCTGGCACGACATCACCGCGAAGCGCACGGTCCTGTCCGAGTCGGGGCTCGGGGCCGTACGCGTTCGCCCGGTGCGGCTCGTCGCGATGCCGTCGGCAGCCTGATAGCGAAACCGGTAATAGTAGATGCGGTCCGGCTCGAGCCCGGTCACGCGCACCTTCACGCAGCCATCGGAAGCAGCGCGGGCCACGAGCGGCAGGCTCGCGGCTCCTTCGAGGGGCCCGAGCTCGTGAAAGGCTTCGTGCACGGGGACCTCGAGCTCGAGG
>QGUH01001034.1 GCA_003242355.1 Pseudomonadota bacterium | reverse complement strand
CGGGAGCATCGTGCTCGTGGGCTCGCGCGCCGCGGTGCGGCCCTGGGAGCACGCGGGCAGCGCCGCTTACGCCGCCGCCAAGGCCGCAGTGGTCGCGCTCGCGCAGACGGCGGCCGCGGAGGTGATCGACCACGGTGTGCGCGTGAACGTGGTGCTGCCGAGCACCATCGACACGCCGAACAATCGCAAAGCGATGCCGAACGAGGACTGGTCGCGCTGGGTGAGCCCGGGCTCGCTCTGCGACGTGATCGGATTTCTGCTCTCGGACGCGGCGCGCGACGTGACCGGCGCGGCAATCCCCGTTTACGGCCGGCTCGGGCCTTAGGCGCTAGGCGTCCCAGTATTTCTCGGTCGTGACGTGACCGGGATTGCGCACGCGGTGACGCCGAAGCCCGCGCTCGCCGAGGACCCGCATCGTGTCGTCGATCATCGCGGGGTTGCCGCACAGAAGCACGTGGCTCCGCTCGGGTGAGAGCTCGACCCCGGCGGCTGACTCGAGCCGGCCATCCTGGATTGCGCTCGGGATGCGCCCCGCGAGCATGCCGGCGGCGGGCTCCTCACGGCTCAACAGGGGCACGTAAGAAATGCGGCCCGGATGCGCCGCGCACAGTTGCTGGATCTCGCCCGCATATGCGAGCTGGGCGGCCTCCCGCACGCCGTGAACCACCACGATGCGCTCGAAACGGCGGAGGACCTCGCCCGCGCGCAGCATCGATATGTAAGGAGCGAGCCCGGTCCCGGTCGCGATCATCCACAAATCCCCGGCCGGGGGCACCCAGCGCAGCGTGAAGAAGCCCTGGGCCTGCGCGTCCACCAGAACGGGCGCTCCGACTTCGAGCCGAAAGAGGGCGGGGGTCAGCGCGCCTTCGGCCAGCTCCGTGAGCAGAAACTCGAGGGCCTCACCCGGCGCCGACGCGATGGAATAGGAACGGCGCACGACGCGCCCGTCGAGCTCGAGGCCGAGGTTCAGGAATTGGCCCGGTTCGAAGGGAGGAACCGGGGCGTCGATGGTCAGGGTCATCAGCCGGGGCGCCCAGTGATGCCGCGCGACGACCCGTGCCTCGATGTAGCCACTCAAAACGAAATCTCCTAGGTGCTCGTACGATGGTGGCCCGGGCGTGGCTTCTCGGCCACCACCCAATCCCCAGCG
This sequence comes from Pseudomonadota bacterium, assembly GCA_003242355.1. Taxonomy (GTDB): domain Bacteria; phylum Myxococcota_A; class Polyangia; order Polyangiales; family Polyangiaceae; genus PMG-095. The sequence continues at coordinate 1,040 of QGUH01001034.1, read as the reverse complement.
TGGGCGCGGCGTCGTCGGGCGAGCCGCAAAAAGAGCCAGGTCGGCAGAGCGCGCGCACCGACCGAGCCGAATTACTCCATCTCCGAGCGGCAGAATGTGTACTCTACGCGCGGGATGCCGTTCCCCGTCAGTTGCCCGGCATGCGGGAAGAGCTTTTCGATCGCCGACGAGGCTTACGAGCAGAAAATCAAGGGACGCGTCGTCTCGGTCAAGTGCAAGCAATGCCAGGCACTGATCCGGGTGGACGGAACGCGCCCGCCGCCGACGGCGCCGTCGGCGGCCGCGAACGCGCCCGAGCGCGCCGCTACCGGTAGCGCGGACACCGTCGTCTTCCTCGTCGATACGCCTGGAAGCTCCGATCGCGAGCTCACGGTCAAGCAGATCGCGGACGAGATCCGAGCCGGCACGATCAACGAGACTACGCTCGTCTGGCGCGAGGGAATGCCGGAGTGGGCGGAGGCCGGAAAGGTGCCGGAGCTCGCGCCGCTGCTGCGCCCCGACGCCGCTCCGCGACCCGCGAAGATCCGTCCGATTCAACCGACCCTGATGGGGATGTCGGCGCCGCCCGCTCCGGGAGGGGCCGCGCCGGCGCCAGCGCCCGCTACCCAAGCGGCACCCGCTCCGGCGCCCGCCGCGCCTGCACCCGCTGCTGCGGGCGACGCGACGGAGAACGCTGCAGCGCCGGCGGCAGCGCCTCCCCCGGCACCGCCCCAAGCGGCAGCGACGCCCGCGGTGCCGTCCGTTCCCAAGCTCAATGCGGACGAGGCCACCGACGATTCCGAGCCGACGACGCTCTTCCGCCCGAACGCGGCCTTTCTCGCGGAGCTGACTCGATCCGCCGAGTCCGCGGAGGCCGCACCCGAGCCCTCGCCCGCGGCGGCTTCCGCCGAGGCGGCGGCCCCAGCCGCCGAGCCTGCGGCAGCCCCGGAGGAGCCCCCGGTGGGCGCCGAAGACACGGAGCGGCAACAGATCGAGGCTCCCGAGCCGATCGAGTCGGAGCCGGCTCCCGCCGCGGCGGCCGCGCCGGAACCGACCGAGTC
>QGUH01000116.1 GCA_003242355.1 Pseudomonadota bacterium | reverse complement strand
CCCCCCCCCCTGACCTCGGGAACCGGGAAAAAGTTGGCCGGCCGCGTCTCCCTGCGGGGTCTGCAACAGCCACTTTACCGACCGCCTGCACCAGCGACCGCCCACGTGGGTGCAACCATCGACCTCTCGACGACGCCGCGGCCCTCCCCCGAGCAATCATCTCAAGGCTTCACGGAAGACGGAGCCGAGTCAGGCTTCACGGAAGACGAGGCCGAGTCAGGCTTCACGGAAGACGGAGCCGAGCCAGGCTTCGCGGAAGACGGAGCCGAGTCAGGCTCCGAGGAAGACGGAGCCTGAGCCAGGCTTCGCGGAAGGCGAGGCCGAACCACCACTCGACACGGGCCGCGCACCCTCTGGCACAGCATCCCCGGGCGGGTGTTCTGCAAACCACTGCGCAATGCCCGGCATTTCCTCTTCGAAGTCCCCCGGCGCGGAGACGTTGAGCATGCCGGCACGCGCCTGCGTGCGATTCTCGAAATCGTGAGTGACGCCGCCCGGGACGAGCACGAAGCTGCCGCGCTCGGCATCGATCCATTCGTTGCCGACGAGGATGCTCATCGTGCCTTCGATCACGTAGAACACGTCGTCCTCGTCGTGCCGGTGCGGGCCGGGACCTTTCGTGTTCGGCTCGAGCCACCACTCGGAAATCGAGTAGCGCGAAGCGGTCTCGGCGCCGTCGGCCTTGAAAACGGCCGAGATGCGGCCCATTGGGTACTTTCGTCCCTCTCCCGGGGAGAGCACGATCGGAGTGCGCCTCGTCACGAATCGAGCTTGCGATTAGTTGACGAGTGTGTCAACTAATTCCTCATGAAGCCCCCGCCCGCAGACTGGCCCCGCATTTCGACCGCCCTCTGGTACGACGACCCTGCCGCGGCCATCGATTGGTTGTGCCGCGCCTTCGGGTTCGAGGTGCGCCTCAAAGTCGAGGGCGAGGGAGGGCGCATCGAGCACTCCGAGCTCGTCTACGGCGGCGGGGTGATCATGGTCGCCGGCGAGAAACCCGAGAAGTTCGAGTTCGCCAAGCCCCCATCGAAGGTAGGCGGCGCGAACACGCAGAGCCTGATGGTGTACGTCGACGACGTCGAGGCGCACTGCGCGCGGGCGCGCGCGGCCGGCGCGATCATCCTCAGGGAGCCCGAAACTCACGACTACGGCGACGACTACTGGGCGGATCGCCTCTACGAGTGCCGCGACATCGGCGGTCACCACTGGTGGTTCGCCGAGCGCATCCGCACGCGAGGAGTGGCCGTCTGAGCGACGATCGTCTGAGCCGTACCTTCGCGGCGCTCGCCGATCCGACGCGACGCAAGGCCATCGAGCTCTTGCGCCGCGGTCCGCAACGCGCGGGTGAGCTCGCCGACGCCCTCGGTTCGACGCCCGCGGGAATCAGCCGTCACCTCCGCGTGTTGCGCGAGAGCGGCCTCGTTTCCGAAGAGGTGCCCGACGTCGACGCGCGCGTTCGCGTCTACCACCTCGAACGCGAGCCCTTCGACGAGCTGCGCACGTGGGTCGAGGACGTCGAGGCGTTCTGGGGCGAACAGCTCGCCGCGTTCAAGGCCTACGCCGAGCGCACGCGGGGCCGATCGGCGAAGCGAGGCATCGATGCGCGACCGGGTAACGAGCCCGGCGACTCGAGGACGACGGCGCGGGCGGCGGTGAGTGCTTCGGCAAAGCGATTTTCTGCACAACGAGGTCGAATATGAGCGCGGCGCTGGCGAAGCGCCTCTCCACGAAGCGAGATTGGCGAGGAGTGCCGCAGTGAGCGAGTCGGCGAAGCCCGTCTGGGAAGACGTCTGGGAAGAAGCGTCGGCCATGAGCCTGCCCGTTGAGGGTGCCTCGCAGCGGAGTCGGCGATGAGCGCGACGGGTGGCGACTCGGCGGCCGCGACCGTTTACGTGGCGGTTTCCCTCGACGACGCGTTCGACGTCTTCACGAACGAAATCGATCTCTGGTGGCGCCACGGCCGACGCTTCCGCATCTCGGGAAAGCGTCCGGGGCGCATCGCGTTCGAGCCCTGGCTCGGCGGGCGCCTCTTCGAAACGGCCGAGCTCACGTCCGGAGCGCGCGTCTTCGAGGTCGGCAAGGTCATCGAGTGGGAGCCGCCGCGCCGCTTCGTGCTCGAGTGGCGCAACGTCAATTTCAAGCCGCACGAAAAGACCATCGTCGAGGTGACCTTCACGCCTTCCGGCGACGGCACCTACGTGCGCGTCGAGCACCGCGGTTGGAGCGCGCTCCCGCCCGAGCATCCCGCGCGTCACGGCCTCGTCGGCGCGGCGTTCGCCCGCATGATCGGCATGTGGTGGGGCGACCTGCTGAGCTCGCTGCGTGAGCACGTGCTCGCCCGATCCGCGAGAGCGCCGGACGGCGGTAGTGCGAGTTGAGCGCCAGCACGCCCGCGACCCACGTGGGCGCGGTGCCGGCTCGGACTACTCGCGAGTGACCGGTCGAGCTCGTTCAACGAACCCCTGCTCGCCCATCGGCGCGCCATCGCCAAACCGCGTCGCGCGATCGCCAAACGACGACAGTGCGAATTGAGCGCCAGCACCCCCGCGACCCACGTGGGCGTGGCACCGGCCCGGACGCGCTACTTGAGCCGCCTCCGGTACTCGAAGGCAAGCTGGCAGGCGTGGAACCGCCCGGTCACTTCGAAGCAGCGCAAAAGCTCGCGGTCATAGGGTGTCGTGAGACAGCGCCGGGTAAGGTCGTCCACCTGCTCGCGGACGGCCGGGATCTCGAGCTGCGCCGGGTGTGTCACGCCGGTCACCCGGTTAGCAAATTGCAGGCACTCCTTCGGTCCCGGAGCCTTGCGCTCGCACGCGCACAGGCTGCCCAGGATGGCGAGCGTGAGCGGGGCGCGCCAGGGCATGTCCGACCGCGTCGTAGCACCAGCGCCGCCCATTGACACGCTCGGCCGTGGCCCGAAGATGCGGGAAACGAAGGAGGAACCATGGAGTACGCGCACCTCGGAAGGACGGGTCTCAAGGTCAGCCGACTCTGCCTCGGCACGATGAATTTCGGGCCGGAAACGAGCGAAGCCGATGCGTTCCGGATCATGGATGCCGCGCTCGATCACGGCATCAACTTCTTCGACACGGCAAACGTCTACGGCTGGAAGATCGGTGAGGGCGTCACGGAAAGCATCATCGGCCGCTGGTTCGCCCAGGGAGGCGGCCGACGCGAAAAGGTGGTGCTCGCCACGAAGGTCTACGGCGAGATGGGCAAGTGGCCCAACCAGAGCCGGCTGTCGGCCGCGCACATCCGGCAAGCGTGCGAGGACAGTCTGCGCCGCCTACAGACCGACCACATCGAGCTTTATCAGATGCACCACGTGGACCGCGGAACGCCGTGGGAAGAGATCTGGCAGGCGATGGAGGTGTTGGTCCAGCAGGGCAAGATCGTGTACGTGGGCTCGTCCAACTTCGCGGGCTGGCACATCGCGCAGGCCAACGAGATCGCGCGGTCGCGCCACTTTCTCGGGCTCGTTTCCGAGCAGAGCAAGTACAACCTGCTCACGCGCCACGTGGAGCTCGAGGTGCTGCCCGCGTGCGAGCGCTACGGCGTCGGCGTGATCCCCTGGAGCCCGCTCGCTGGCGGCGTGCTCGCGCTCTCCGGTCGCCTCGGGGGTGCGACGCAGAGCCGGCGCACGGGCGAGTTCACCCGCGCGGCGCGCGAGCTCCACGCCGAACGGCTGGAGCGCTACGGCGCCCTGTGTCGCGAGCTCGGCGAAGAGCCCGCCGACGTCGCGATTGCCTGGCTGCTCACGCGGCCCGCCGTATGCTCCCCCATCATCGGCCCACGCACGCTCGAGCAGCTCACCACCTCGCTGCGAGCGCTCGAAATCAAGCTGAGCCCCGAGACGCTGAGCGCCCTCGACTCCATCTTCCCCGGAATGAAAACCGCGCCGGAAGAGTACGCCTGGTGACACCGCCGAGAACGCCGGTCGGAGCGTCTGTCCGGCGTTCACTTCGTCCGCAGGGCGACTGACGCAAAAACGCCGGTCGCAACGGTGGCCGGCGTTCACTTCGTCCGCAGGGCGACTGACGCAAAAACGCCGGCCGCGACGGTGGCCGGCGTTCTCGCTTCATGGAGCAAGGGGCGGCTCACGCCGCCCCTTTGCCGAGCGCGCTCACGGTCGAGCGCGCTCACGCCGCGCTCCGGCTTCAGTCATTGGACGCGACGGAATCGTCCTTCTTCTGGAACTTCTTGGGCTCCGCCACCGCCCAGTCGCCGGCCCAGGAGCTGATGCTGAAGATCTCGTCCTTACCCGAGACGAGCACCCAGCGGCTCGCGCCCTCGGCGTTCGCGCCGACGGCGATCTCCTTCTTGCCGCCGTCCTTCATGCCGAACACGACCTTGGCGATGGGCTTGTCGAGCCCGGTGTCCGCCTTGGTCTTCGACGGATCGGCGAAGTTGTCGGCGTTGAGCGAGCGGTAGGCGCGGATCATGTCCTTGATCTTTGCCGAGTCGAAGTTCTTGAGCGGCGCCTTCTTGAACTTGGCCGTCCACTCCTCGCCCGTCTTCGTGAACTCGAAGTTGCCGTGCTCGTTGTCGATGGTGACGGCCGTGACGTCCGCCTCCTCGAACTTGAAGAGCTGCATGTCGCGGAAGCCCTTCACGTCGCGGTCGTAGAGGTAGCTCGAGTACCCCTTGACGGCGTACACGCCCTCTTTCCCGGCCAGGCGCGTCATCTGCCCGCGCCCGCCGTACTGGCCGAAGTGGGCGTCGAGCACCACACCGTCGGCCTTGGCGAACACGACGTGCAGCGCCTTCTCGTCCGAAACTTCGTACTTGTCGTACGAGGCCTTGCCCGGATCGATGAGCTCGGCCACCTTCAGCGACTTCAGGTTGTCGAGCATCGACTTGACGTTCGCCTGATTCGCCGGCGCGCTCACGGGCTTTTCGAGGCGCCACTCCTCGCCGTCTTTGACGAGGACGATCTCGACCGCCTCCTCGTCGTCCTTCTTCGGCTTCTGGATCGTGATGCGGTTGATCCTCGAGACGTCCTCGTCCTTGATCTCGAGCTTCGGCAGCTCGGCCTGACGCCCGCTCAGAGAATAGGCCTCGGCTTCGGCCTTCTCCTTCTGGTTCGTCATGTAGAGCGCCCCGCCGAGGAGCGCGAGCACGCCCAGCGCCGCGTACAGCTTCGTGTCCGTGGATGCCATTGCCTGCCCTCCTCGTCTCAGAGTGCCTTCAAACTGTCACGCTTGGCTTCGCGTTTCCGCCAGCGGAACAGGCCGAACAGGCCGAACAGAGCGGGCATGCCGAGCGTGAGGGACCACTGCACCGACTGCTGCACGCGCTTGCGCGCCGCCCGGTACTCTTCGTCCTTGCGCTTGATTTCGGCTTCGTCGTCTTCCGCGCGGAACTTCGGCTTGCTCACGCTCGCGTAGGTGAGGCTGGGCACGCCGATGAGCTTCGCGCTCGCCGCGAGAAGGTCCGCGTCCCCCGCCATCCAGTCGAGCGTGTTCTTGAACGAGAGGATCGTGCTCGTCAGGTGCTTCGTGTAAAACTGGCCGATCTGCTGGAGCTCGGGATCGCCCCCGATGCTACCGAACATCTGGAATTGCCCGCCGAGCTCGGGGCCGTTGCCCGCGTAGGCGAACGGATTGGTGAGGAACAAGCTCGACGAGACCACGAGCACGCGCGACGGCTCGGGCGCGCGTTCGTTGGCCGGCTTGATCTCCTCGGAGGGAGAACCGGCGAACGCGCTCTTCAGCTTGCCCTCGGCCACGGCCGCGATCACCCGCTGCTCCTGGGGAGGCTTCGGACGCCAGCGGTCGCGCAGCTTCATGTCGATGTTCTCGCTCTTGTCGACCGAGGTACGCGGGGTGGTGCGGGCCACCGCGTAGACCTTCACGTCGGAAGGTTGCTTGTTGGGCGTGAGCGTCAGGCTCGAGGGGAACGGGAAGATCACCTCGTCCATGCGGAAGAAGCCGGCGAACCCGGTGTCGAGCGTGCGCTCGTCGCCCTCGAGCCGCCCGTCGTTGACGACGTGCGCGATGCCCGGGTGGCGCACCCAGGTGACCGCGCCGGTCTGCGGGCTCAACACGCCGATGCGGAACTGGGCGCCGAAGTCGAGCACGGCGTCCTTGTTCATCTGGATGCCGTAGCCGGCGAGCAGCTTCTCGAGGCCGTGCGTGTTCAGCGTGGCCTTCATGCTCGCGTCGTTCGGCTTGAGGTTCACCGCGGACGCGTACACGACCAAGGACTTCTTGCCGCGCATCAGGAACTCGTCGATGCGGCGGAGCTCCTTCTCGCTGAAGTCCTTTTGCGGCTGGGTGACGATGAGCCCGACGAGGTCCTTGTCGATCTCGGCGTCGCCGTCCTTCAGATCGACCGTCTCGATCTTGTAGAACGGGAACGCCTGCTCGATGATGCCCTGCAGGCTCGGCGCGCCGCCGCGGCCCTGGCGCGGAACCAGGTTGGTGTCGGTGAGCTTCAGCTCGTCCTTGTTGGTCACCACACCGATGCGGTGCTTGATGTCGTCCGCCTTGTCGCGGATCTCGCGAATCTTGTTGGTGATCCAGAACTCGAGCCCGTCCGTCTGCCCCGGGAAGAGCTGCGGGATCACCGCCTTCTCGCTACCGTACTTGAAGACGAGCCCGAGGAAGCCCTGCGCAATCGAGGCCTGGTCCTCACCCGTCGCGCTCACCTCGCCGAACGGCTGCTCCTGGAGCCCGGCCTCCTTGGCCTGCTGCCGCAGCTCGTCCGTGTTCGGCTCGATGATCGTGAACTTGAACTTGCCCTTGCCCGCCCGCTCGTACGACTTGAGCAGGTCCGTCAGGTCTCGCACGAAGGCGTCGAGCTGCGGCAAGCCGGTCTTCACGTAGGCGTCGACCTGCACGGGGCTCTTCAGCGTCGAAAGGAGCCGCCCGCTGCCCTGGCTGAGCGTGTACCGCTCGGTCTTCGTCACGTCCCAACGCTCGTAGAGCTTGGACGAGAGCAGGTTCACCACCACGACGATCGCGGTGATGACGAGCAGGTAAAACCCGGTCTTGGCCGCGACCTTACGCCTCTGTTCCTGGGTAGCCATGGTTTACGCCCACTTGCGGCGCTCGAGCGCGCGGAACGCGACGAGCAGGGAAAGAATCGTCACCGACACGAAGAACACGATGTCGCGCGCGTCGATGAGCCCACGCCAGAACCCGCTCAGGCGGGACTGAAAGCTCATGTACTGAAGGACGCCGGCAACCCCGACCCAGAAGCCGCCGGCAGAGCTCAGGTACTGCGCGGCGTTGTCGAAGAACCAGAGCGCCGCGAGCACGAAGAACGTGATGAAGAAGGCCACCGCCTGGCTCTCGGCGAACGAGCTCACGAGCAGCCCGACCGCCACCGAAGCGGCGCTGAACAGGACGAGGCCGAGATACCCGCTCCAGACCGGGCCCATGTCGAGCGGGCCGAGGTTCCACGGCCACTTGAACATGCCGAACGGGTACGCGAGCGTCGCGAGCACGAGCACCAGCACGAGCCCGAGCGCGCCGAGGTACTTGCCGAGCACGACGTCACTGTCGCGCACGGGCAGCGTGATCAGCATCTCGAGCGTGCCGGAGCGTCGCTCTTCCGCGACGAGGCGCATGGTGACGACGGGCACGACGAGGAAGCTCAGCCCCATCGGCGCGTACTCGAAGAGACGTTCGACCGACGAGCGATCGGCCTGCCAGAAGCCGCCGCGCAACATGAAGAACATCAGCCCGAGCGCGAAGAAGCTCAGGCAGATCACCACGTAGGCCAGCGGCGAGTCGAAGTAAGAGCGAAACTCGCGCTTCGCGATCGTCAGCATCGGCGACATGGCTCACACCTTTCGCTCGGTCTCGAGCTGCCGAGCGTCCTCTTCCTCGTCCTCTTCGTCCTCGTCCTCGTCGAGGTCTTCGTCCTCGTCGTCCGCATCGTCGTCGACGGAGTCGTCCTTCCAGTCCGCGCCGCGATCGAGCTTCTCGTCGCCTCGGGTAAGATCGCGGAACACCGCGTCCAGGCTCTGCGCGTCGCGCCGGAGCTCGAGCAGCGTCCAGCCGCGCGCCACCGCCAGACGGAAGATGTCGGCGCGAAGATCGCCGTCCTGCGCCCCCGTCACCTCGACCTTGATCACCTTCTCGTCGGTCGGGAGCCGCCGCACCGTGCGGGCTCCGTCGAGCCCGCGCAGCGCCTCTTCCAGGTCTCCGGGGCCGGGGTGCCGCTTGTCCCCCCCGGCGCGTCGCCCATCCCCCGTGGCCCGATGTGGAACCGGCGCCTCCGGGGGCCGGTTCTCTTGACCGGG
>QGUH01000115.1 GCA_003242355.1 Pseudomonadota bacterium | reverse complement strand
GCGAAGAACGCGACAACTTGCCGCCAAACGGACGGGTGATCCGCGAAGAATGCGACAACTTGCCGCCAAGTGGGCGGGTCACCCGCGGCGACGGGCACCGACCTGCCGTGTTTCGGGCGGAGCTGATTCGCCCCATCGCGGCGACCTTCTCGTCAGGCCGGCGGGTCACCCGCGTCGATGGGCGCAAAGCCGCGGTGTTTCGCGCGGACGTGATTCCTCCCCAGCGCAGTAAGCTTTGTCGTCCGGCGGGCGGGGCACCCGTCGATGCGCACCTGCCGCATCTCGCGCTGTGATCCGCGCTCGCAGAGGCAAGCCGTCGTCACATGCGGGTCGCCCGCTTTCATCCTCGGCCGCGTGCCGAGCGCCGAGCGCGCTCCGGCGAACGCGGTCACTCGCAACTGGGCGATTTTCGGCAACCGACGCCCCTCACGGGCCGACTCCGTTCGCATCACGGGCTTTGAGTGCCTGGAGAGGAGCAGAAGATGTCGACGCTGCGCGTTGATGGTTCGATTCACGGTCCCATGTCCCTCGAGCCGAACTCGGTGCAAGACGAGCCCCTGTGTCCGGATGCGTCCGCGCTGCGGAGCGGGGATTGGGGAGCAGGCGGAGCGGTCGGTCACGACGCGCCGCTCTGTTTGGACGGCTCGCAAGCGCGAATGGGCGAGCGTGGAGCCGGGGGAATGCCCGGCACGCCGAGCACCTCGAGCACCACGTTCGGTGGCGGGGCCATGGAATGCCTGGACGAGATCATCGACGCCGCCGGTGCGTGCAGGGCCACACTGCTCAGCGCTGGCACCCTCGCGATCATGTCCGGCATGGTGTGCATCGCGACGTCCTACCAGGCCGTCGAGTGCCTCGCGCGCGAGATGCGGGCCGACGAGCGGTGAGCTCCGTCATGGCGCAGGCGAACGAATCCGCGTCACGGCTCCAATCGGCCGTGATCATCGGCCTGTCCGTCGTGTGTGTGAACACCGTGGGCACGGTTCTCGTCGAGGCCGTCCTTCATCACCTCGAACAACGCGAGAACGCGCTCCTGCGCGCGGCGTGCGTGGAATCGGGCGGCACCGTCATCGTTGGGAAGGATGAACGCGTGCATTGCTTCGGATGCACCACGCCCAAAACCCTGGCCTGGCTGCCATGAGCCCCAAGTTCACATTGCTCTTGGTGACGACCGGCTTCCTCGTCGTTTCGACGACGCTCTCCCTCGTCCGGCGCACGGCCCAGCACCTCGAAGAATTCGAGCGCACGACCGCTCGGCATGCCCGCTGCGCACGCCTCGGCGGAACCCTCATCCCCGACGAGCACGGCAGCTTCCGCTGCGTCGCGTGCTCCACCTCGAGAGAGTGATCCCATGACCTGGTGGCGTCCGATCCCGCTCATCCTCCTCGGCGCGATTCTCGCCGTGTGGCACGGCCCAACCGAGCCACACGGCACCGTCCTCCGCCTGGCCGCCGACCTCCTCACCACGACCGGCATCGTTTGCGTCTTCGTCATCGTCGCCCTGCGCGGAACCCGCGGTTGGATCACGAGTCGCTCCAATCCATCCCGAAAAACGCGAACGCAACGGCCCGACACTCTCGGGCGATAGGCGCCGGCTCATGAGTCGCGGACCACGACGAGGCCGCGAGCCGTTTCGAGACGCCGAACCGTTCGGGAATCGCCGAACAGAAAACAATGCCGAGCAGAAGAGTAGAGAACCTACATGCGGAGGGCTCTGCCGAGTTCACCGAGCGCAATCGGCCCTCGGTCGTCAACGCTCGGCAAAGGAAGATCCGTCGCGGGTAACCTTCCGACGACCTCTCGGGGCTCGGGAGAGGGAAGCTCTGGTCTCACGTTTCGTCCTCCTGCAACGAAGCAGGCCCTCGGGACCTGCGTAGATCGGTTCTCCGAGCGTGCCGTACAGGGTCATGAGCTTCTCCAATCCGGCCGTCTTGGCGGAACACCGTGGGACATCTGCTTCACCCCCCTCGTTTCCTCCCCAGCACTTGACGTGACCGGCCTTGCTGAGCGCGCAGTAATGATCGAACCCACCCGAGATGGCCGCGACTTCAAAGCGCGAAGAGGGGCGTGATTTACCTGCAGTAGTTTTCGGGATCGAACCCACCCGAGATGGCCGCGACTTCAAAGCTGGTGCCGAGCTCGATGGGGGGATTGGGAACCAAGCAGTTCACGCAATCGGGCGCTCGATTCGGAGTCGTTCCCGGCGCTGCCTCCCGTACCGCCCTCCCCTGTCTCGAGGGGTGGGCTCTCCGCGTCGGTCGCGTCGCCTCCGGCCCCACCAGGCGACGTGCTCGTGCCCGAGGGCGGACGGGTTCGGCGTTGGATCCCCCCCATGGGACGTGTAAGCGCTCGCCGACTCACGAGAACCGTCGACGCAACAACGGGAAGCTTGACGCTGAAGAGGTGGGCAACGCCTCCGCTACAGACTTTCGCGGCCGACCTGCTACGGTGCAAGGACGAGCATCCGCGTCGCGTACAGATATCTTTTCGAGCTAGCGCGGGTAGCTCGTGGAGATTCTCTTTCGCGGGTTATTGTGGAGCGCCCGCGTCGATCCAGGCCCTGATCTTTTCAACGTCCGCGTCGGGCACGCACATTGCCTGATTGTTCCCGCACGGTGGCGGCATCACGAGGTTTCCACACTGACGAGTGATGACGCGCACGAGTGCGCTGGCGTCCGAATCACCTGGCTCGACGAGGGCATTCCCTCCACAGCGACTGACCGTGCGCGTAGTGAGCGTGTTATAGAGATTGCCACCCATCAAGCTCAGGCCGCCGGACGTTCCGTGGCAGGCGCCACACCTGTTCATTAGGAGTTGCGAAATCTCCGAGAACATGACGGCCGGTTCCGAGGAACCGCCGCCGTTTCCGGCGTTGCCGCCCATGTTGTCGGAGCCGCCGCCGCCCATGGAGCCGCCCATGCCGCCCATGTTGTCGGAGCCGCCGCCGCCCATGGAGCCGCCCATGCCGCCCATGTTGTCGGAGCCGCCGCCGCCCATGGAGCCGCCCATGCCGCCCATGTTGTCGGAGCCGCCGCCGCCCATGTTGCCGATGCCACCCATGGAGCCGCCGGAGCCGGCAGAGCCGCCTGCGCCCGCGCCGCCGGGGGACATGCCGGCGCTGCCAGCGGCACCGCCAGTAGTGGGCGTGCCGGCGGAGCCGGCAGAGCCGCCGGTGTTCGGGGTGCCGCCGGTGGTGCCGCCCGTGTTGACCGTGCCGCCGGTGTCCATGGTGCCGCCGGTGGACGTGCCTCCCGTGGTGCCGGTGCCGGTTGCGCCGGCGCCCGCGCTTGCACCACCCGTCGACGCGGCCATGCCTCCCGCGCTTCCCATGGGATCCGGGGAGGCGGGATCGTCAGCGCAGGCCGACAACGTGGCGGCGGGCACGACGGTTAGCGCGAGCAGCAACGAGTGGCGGAGGATCGTTCGCATGCGGGCCTCGAATTCGTTTTGTTGGCGAGAACACCGGTGCCGCTACGAAACGACTGTCGCTACGAAACGACACACGTGGGCAACCACGAACCCGGTGAGGACGCATTCATACCGCAGGTTCGCCGTGGGGGAAGCAGAGTCTTTGCGCCACACGATCGCTTTTTGTGTTGCTTCGCGTTGACGAAACAATGCGCGTACGGACGCTACGACTGTGATCGTTCAGCGACGACACACGACGACGACTGGGACGAGCAGCCGAACTGCGAGACCTTGCGACGACACAGAACTTGTGCACTCGCGCTGCTTTGAGGCAGCCAGAAGAAGGATCGTCGAGCTTCGAAGAGAGACAGGGCGTCAGAGAGAGAAGGTCGAGACGGGCGCTGTGTTTGCGGGTTCCCGTCGGGCGCAGCGCGCGGTTCGTCGTTCGAAAATTTCTCGAAATTGGTCCAAGTTCGGGCCAACCGTTCGGATGCGGCGAGACGTGGTGCACCCGATCGCGGCTCTGGACCGAACCTGATCGCTCTTGGGTGCAACGAGATTTGACGCGGTCGTTGGCGGCCGTTCGAGGGCAACGACACGTTGCCCATCCAACGGGGCCAACCATTTGCGGGCGACGAGACCGGGCCCTCATGCGCCCGGCTCACGCTGCGTTCAGGTGAGGCGTCGACCGGTCGATCGACACCATGCGACGAGACCAACCGTTGGAAGCGGACGAGCGGTGGCGCGTTCGATGGCGCCGGTCGTTTTCTCGCGACGACACGTCGGACAACCGATGGGGCGGAACACCGGGGAGACGAGCACGTCCGGCATCGGATGGTGCCGACCGTTTTGGGCGACGAGACGATGCGGCGAGGCCAACCGTTAGAGGCGAACGAGAGATGGCGCGTCTGATGGTGCCGACCATTTTTCGCGACGACACGGTGAGGCAACCGATGGGACCGACCATCGGAGAGACGAGCACGTCGGGCATCGGATGGTGCCGACCGTGGGCGACGAGACGATGCGGCGAGGCCAACCGACGCCGAGCGGTCGAACCGATCGGCGTTCTAGGGGCGGGAGCGCGAAAGTGGGGTGGGGGGCGGCCGTTAGGGTAGGACGAGGGTTCGCGCGGACGTCATGAAGGTTTTGTTTTTTCTGGAGCCGCTCGTGCTCCACAACCGGCCGTTTCATTACTGGGCGTGGCTCGGGTATTATGCGGAGATGATGCGCGCGCTGGAGCGCGTGGGGGTGGAGGCGCGGCTCGTGACGAATGCTGCGCTCGCGGAGCGGGCGGTGACGGTGCCGGGTGTTGGGCGGGCGGGGCATGGGGTGCGCGCGGACTGGGTGGTGGCGCTCGGACAGGAGACGATTCGCGAGCCGTTCGGGATGCCGAACGTGGCGATCCTCGCGGGGTTGCATCGCGGAACGCACGCGGCGAATGCGGTGAGTGAGTACGGGGCGCGGTTGCGGGCGGCGCTCGAGGGGTTCGTGCCGGACGTGGTGTTGACGCTGTCGCCTTCGCCGCAGGTGCGGGCGGCGTTTCCGGAGGCGTTGGTGTTGTCGACGGAGACGGCGGCGTACAGCCGGGCGCCGTTTCCGTCGTGCATCTTCTTCGACCCGCTGGGGATGTGGGATCGATCGCTGCTCGCGGTGCACGCGCGCGCGCTCGCGGAGCGTGCCGAGGACGCGGAGGATGCGGCGCTCTTGGCCGACTTCGAGCGGCGCTTCGGGGCGTACTTTCGGGCGACCACGCCGTATGCCGAGCTGGAAGCGGAGCTGCGCGCGCAGTATCGGCGAATTGCGTTTTTGCCGCTGCAGTTCGGGGGCGAGCCGGGGTTCGACACGAACGCGCCGTTCGCGAATCAGGGGGAGTACGTGTTCCACGTGCTCGAGCGCCTGCCGCCGGAGACGGCGGTGATCGCGGTGGAGCACCCGACGGCGCACTGGCTCGGCGACGTCCTCGACGAGGAGACGCGGGCGTATCTCGCGCGGGCGCATCCGGAGTTTCGATTGGTGGATTTTCGGACGGCGGAGAGCGCGGGGCAGTACCTCGTGCACCACGCCGATTACGTGATCGCGGTGAGCACGTCGCTCGCGCTGCAGGGGCTCGTGTTCGGAAAACCGCTGGTTTCGATTGGAACGAGTCACCTCGGGCCGTACGCGACGTTCGAGGGGCTCGCCGCGGTGCCGCGCACGGGCGACTTGCCGGCGCCGAGCGCGGGCGTGCGCCGCGCGCTCGCCTGGATGCTGCGCCACTACTTCGTGCCGCTCGAGCTCACGCGCGATCCGAAGTGGTTGCTGCCGTTCTTGAAGCGGTGTCACGCGCGCCGGGGGCTTTCGGGGCCCGAGTTTTTCGATCCCGTGTTGCCGACGGCGGAGCTCGCGGAGCGCCTGTTCGTGATGCTCGACGAGCTCGAGAGCGCACCGCTCACGGGGCGGATCGAAAACGGGGACTTTGGCGCGTGGCCGCGCGGGGACGGGCCGTTTCGCGTGGGCCGCGAAGGGCCGGAGGGCTGGCATTTGCTCGACTTTTCGGGCGGCTCGGGCGACGTGGTGGCGATTTCCCTCGAAGACGGCGTTTGCTTCGAAGGCGGCGCTTCGCGAAAAGACGGCGCTTCGCAAGAAGGCGGTGCGACGGGCGCGCGGGCAGCGCGGATTCGGCGGCGACGCGCGGGCACGGGGCCGACGTTGTTCTTGCAGCGGGTGCCGGATGCGGCCGCGTGTGCGGGACGGCTCGCGCGGCTGTCGTTCAGCGCGCGCGCCGACCGACCCTCGGTGTTGCACGCGTACCTCTACTTGCAGTTGGACGATGGTGGGCCGGGCTCGGGGACGCTACCGCAAGCATTTCCGCTCGACGAGAGCTTCCGGCGCTACTCGATGGTCGCGCGCGTGCCGGAGATGGGCCCGCGCACGCCGGGACCGGGACACCACACGGAGGTGGTGTTCGCGCTGCCGCCGGAGAGCGGCGCGGTGGAGATCGACCTGGCGGACGTCGTGCTCGAGCCGGTGCGGCTCTGAACGTTCGGCGATTGCGCGCGCGCAGTTCCGAGGCGAGCGCTCAGCGAGGGGCGTTGCGTGAGCACGCTTCGAGCTGGACGCTCGAGTGGCGATAGCTGCGCGATCGAGCGCTGCGCGGCGCGCTCAGCGTTTGCTGCTGCCGTAGAGACCGGGCTCCCAGACGATGGGCTCGCCGTCGTCTTCCGGGATGCGGGCGTGGGAAACGGCGCCGTGCTCGAAGCGCAGCACGACGGTGGAGGGTTGCGCCATGGCGAGCACGGCGGATTCCGGAGCGCCCGCGAGGCGGCGCGAGAGCACGCGGTTGAGCGCCTGATGAGCGACGATGAGCGTTCCGGGCTCGCCGGGGAGCTCGCCGCCGTCGAAGGCCCGCGCGATGCGCTCGAAGGCATCGGCGTAGCTTTCGCCGCCGGGCCAGCGGTGGCGCCACTTGTCGCGCTCGCGCTCGGGGCGGAGCGTGGGGTAGCGTTCGGCGATGTCGGCTTCGGTGAGGCCGGTGCAGTCGCCGAAATCGAGCTCCATGAGCGCGTCGCAGCGGGCGAGGGGGCAGGCGAGGGCTTCGACGGTGTAGCGCGCGGTGTCGAGCGCGCGGGCGAGGGGGCTCGCGATCACGCGCTGCACGCCGACGCGTTGCGCGAAGCGGGCCAGGGCGCGCGCCTGGGCGTGGCCGCGCTCGGTGAGCGGCGCGCCGAGCCGGCCTTGCATGCGGCCGGCGCGGTTCCACTCGGTTTCACCGTGGCGTGCGACGTAGACGGTCATGCGACCTCGAGCGACGAGCGGTCGGGAACGCGACGATATACACGGAAACAGGGCGGACGGAGTGCTCGCGTGCGCGGGGGCGGGCGAGCTAGGAGCGTCCGCGGTAGACGATTTCGGCGAACGCGAAGTCTTCGGGCGTGTTGATGTCGATGGCCTCGATGCGCGAGAGCAGGAGGAGCCGCGCGCTCTCGGGATCGAGCCTGCGCCGCGTGCGGAGCACGCTCGCGGTGCGGTTCACGTACAGTCCCGTGGTTTCGTACACGATGGGCTCGAGCTCGGTGCTGTTCGGGAGCGTCCCGTCCGGGCGATAATACGTCGGGCGCCCGTCGCGCCAGGTGTACAGCACGTCGGAGAAGGCGCCCACCACGCTGTTGACGCCCTCCGCCTCGAGCATCTCGATCGCGCGATCGATGCTGGCCGGCTCGAGGAACGGCGCGGTCGGGATCACCTGGAGAACGATGGTCGAGTCGGGGTGGCTCGAGGCTTGATGGTAGGCGAGCGCGTCGCCCGACGCGCGGTTGGTGGCGAGCTCGGCCGGGCGGCGCAGCGGGACTGCGCCGTGCGCCTCGCCGATGGAGAGGATTTCGGGGCTATCGCTGTCGATGACGACGCGATCGACCCGACGGGCGGCGAGCGCGTTGCGGATCGCGTGGCAGAAGAGCGGACGGTCGCCGAGCAAGCGCAGGTTCTTGTTCGGCACGCGCTCGCTCGTGCCTTTGGCGTGCACGAACGCGACGACGCGAGGGCTGGTCATGGGCCGCTCCGCACGGTGGGTGCCGCGTGACGGCGATCACGCGGCGGGGCGCTCGCTCGGCCGGGGCGCAGGCTTGGACGGCTTCGCGGCGGGCTTGTCGGCAGTGGGCGGCGGCAGGCTCGCGCCGGAGCGCACGTAGCGGGTGCCGTACTTCTGCTCGACCAGGAACGGGCGCTCCGCGTCGGACATGCCGAAGCTCGAGCGGAACGCGATCGGCGGCAGGAACTGCTTGGGGGGTTCCATGGCTTCGGGGGGGGGGCGGGCCCGGCCCGGGGGCGGAAACCCCCGGGGCCCAGGGCTGCACCCAATTGGGGGCAGAAGGGGTGTACTT
>QGUH01001033.1 GCA_003242355.1 Pseudomonadota bacterium | reverse complement strand
ACCCCGCGGGGCGTGGGCCCGCGGGGGTTTTGTGTGCCAACCGCTCCCCGTAGGGGGGCCAGGGCGCGCGCACGAGTGGGTAGGTAAACCAGTCCGCGTACACGGTTTCGACGCGTTCGGAGAGCTCTTCGGTCATCAGCGCGCGCAGCCGGTCCGCGACGACTTCGATGCCCGTGCTCCCGGGCTGACTGCGCACGATCATGCCGCGACCGACCTCGGCGATGCGCGCGAGCTGTTCCTCGCCCTCCACCGTGAGCGCGGTGGTGAGCGGGCGCCCCTCGGCGTCTCGGCGCATACCGATCACCTGGCCGGCGTCGTTCACCTCGGGAATCGGCTCGGGGGTGCGGCCGCCGATTTGGACCACGTAGACGGAAATGCCGTCGAGGGCCGCGGCGTTCGCCACGCTCACCGGGTCGCCCTCGAGATCCTCGCCGTCCGTCACGAGAACCATGATCTTCTCGTGCTTCTTCGAGAGCGGATCGCGCGTGAACAGCTCGCGGCCCGCCTCGAGCGCGCGCGCGATGGCCGTGCCGCCGACGGGCATGTCGTTCGGGTCGAGCTGCCGGAAGAACTGGGCGATCGCGCCGCCGTCGCTCGTCAGGGGGAACGCCATCGGTTGGCCCGCGAACGCGACCGCGCCGAAGCGCGCCCCCGGTAGGCCGCCGATGAGGCGCGCCACCTCACTCTTGGCGCGCTGAATGCGCGACGGCACGACGTCGCGCGCGTACATGCTCTTCGAGTAGTCGAGCACGAGCACGACATCGAGGTTCGTCGCGGGGATGAGCCGCGTGCCGCGCCCGTACTGAGGGCGCGCGAGGGCGAGGAACGCGAGCGCGACCGCGGCCACGAGCAAACCGCCCTTGAGCGCGCGGCGCCCGCCCGGGCGGCCCGTGACGAGGCCGAGCACGAGCGGCTCGTCGCCGAAGCGGCGCGTGGCGCGCACGAGCATCACGCCGCCGACCGCGAGCAGCACGCCCACGACCAGCGCGAGCGCCGTGCCGAAGAGCCAAATGGGTTCCGCGAACCTCACGGGAACCTCCGGAGCACGAGCGCGCGCAACAGCGCGTCGGCGGCGAGCAGGAGCACGCCGGGCAAGAGGAAGAAGCCGTAGAGCTCTTCGTAGTGGGCGACGCTCGCCTCGAGCTTCGTCTTCTCGAGGCGATCGAGCACGTCGTGGAAGCTCGCGCGCAGCGCTTGCGCGTCCGTGGCCACGTACGTCGCGCCGCCGGTTTTCTTCGCGAGCTCCTCGAGGAGCTTGGGATTCACCGGGAAATGCATCGGCACGTACCGCGGCTGCCCGAACAGGTCGAAGCCGTCCTGAACCTCGGCCATTTCCCCCTGGCCGATTTGCACGGTGAAGAGCTTGGCACCGACGACGTTGGCGAGGTGCGCCGAATATTCGGGCGAGATGCGCCCGCCGTTGTTGTCTCCGTCGGTGAGCAGGATCACCGCCTTGCTCTTGGCCGAGCTCTTGCGCAGACGCGCGACCGCGACGCCCACCGCATCGCCGATGGCGGTGCCCCCGGGATCGATGAGGTTGAGCTCCATCCGGCCGACGAGCGCGTCGAGCAGATGGTAATCGAGCGTCGGGGGCGAGAGCACGTAGGCGCTCTGCCCGAACACGACGACGCCGATGCGATCGCTCTTTCGCCGCGAGATGAAGTCGCGGATCACCGCTTTGGCCGCGTCGAGCCGCGTCGGGCGAACTCCGCGCGCGGGGAGCGTGATGTAGCGCGCGAGGTCCTCGGGCACGTTCGTCATCGCGGCGCGCATCGAGCCCGACATGTCGAGCACGACGATGATGTCGATGCCCTCTTCGTCCGTCGCTTGCGGCCGGAGGGTGTTCACCGGGCGTGCGAGCGCGAGCACGAGCAACCCGAAGGCGACCGCGCGCACGACACCGGGCAGATCGCGCAGCCACACGCGCAGCCCGGAGGGCCCGGAGGCGATCGGCGAGAGCGTGCCGAGGCGCAGGCGTGGGATCCGCCGATCTTCGCCCCAGGTGCCGCGCCAGAGGAGCAGCGGCACGAGCAACAAGCCGAACAGGAAGTAGCGCCCTTCGTAGCGCGCTCGCAGGAGCTCGTCGCCGCGCGTGAGCGCGGGGTAGACTAGGCCGATCGAGCCGACGACGACGACGAACGCCGGAACCGTGAGGGTCGGGGCCAGCGTGGGGGGGTTTTTAACGTCTCGGCCCCCTTG
>QGUH01001032.1 GCA_003242355.1 Pseudomonadota bacterium | reverse complement strand
AAGAACGCCCCCGCCAATGCCCGCCCCGGACCGAAGGAGCAGGGCAAGTTCGGCCGCCGCCAGCGCGTCGGCCTCCGCTACATCGACCTCATCCAGCCACGGGACGGCGAGAGCTATCGCGACTATCTCCGGCCCGGCTTTCACGGCGCGTCGGACGCCCCCTTCGCGAAGGGCTCGCACCGGCTGTTCGTCGAGAGTGTCGGTCGCACCGACGTGGGCGATACTCCCGGCACGATGGTCCTCCGGGTTGCCCAGAACGATCAGGGCTTCGACCTGCCGCCCGATCTCATCGGCGGCGCGCCGAAGTTCCAGCCGCGCGCCAAGGCCGGCGAACTGGTCACGCTCGTCGACATGGACCATTTCATCGAAGGCAAGTTCGATCCGAACGCCGAGTGGGTGACGGCGCGCGCCTACGCGTTGCACGATCACCTGATCGAGGCGTTCCACGAGTACGTTGTCTCCCAGAAGGCGATCGAGGTGTGGAAATGAGCCTCGTCATCGATTCGTACGACGGAAGCGGGGGCGTCGGAGACGTCATCGCTTCCGGCGAGCGCGCCCAGAGCATCCATTGGTCGCGGCAGCAGGCGTTGATGTGCTTGATGCCCGTTGGAAGCGCGGGCGTCCACGGCCCCGAGTTCGAGCATCAGCAGGCGTTGATGCGCTGGGTGCGCGTTGGGAGCGCGGGCGTCGTCGTCCTCATTAGCGGCTACGCGCCCTATTTGCCTCACGTCGGCACTAGTCCCGTGGTGTTCGACAGCCGAAGGTTGGTGCGCAGCTCTACCGCGCCGGCGCGCGAAGCTCCTAGCGAGGGCACGCGCACGACCACGCGACAGGCTGTGCTGCGCATGTCGTCGGCGGACCAGGCGCGCGAGGTGATGGCTGCGCTGAACCTGAACAAGACCCAGCTCGCTGACGTACTCGGGGTGTCGCGCCCCACACTCTACGACTGGCTCGACGGCAAGGAGCCGAACGCCGCCAATGCGCAGAGGCTGACCGGCTTGGTGCAACTTCTGGTGAGCGCGGGCGTAACTGCCGCCGATTCGATCAGCCCGCGCTTCGTGCGCGAGTCTCTGGAAGATGGCGAACCGTCGCTGCTCGAGCTGCTGGAGGCCGACCCGCTCGACGAGGCCCGCGTCGCCAAGGTGCTCGCACAAGCGAAGGAGCTTGAGGCCGACGCCGAGGGGAGGCGGATGGCTCGTGAAGATCGGCTGCGCGCGCTCGGGTTCGAGGAGCCCACTGCTGAACAGCGCAAGGAAAACCTCGCGCTCAACGTCGCGCTGCGCGAGTGGCCGAACGATTGACCGGCGATGTCGACGGTGTTCGATGCCAGGGCGATCGAGCAACACGGCTGGCGACAAGGCGCGGTGCTGGGGGTGAACCCCGCCGCCAAAGCGCGCGAGCTCGCGCCGAGCGGGATCGTCTTCACCGAGAGCGACTGGCTGATCGTCACAAGCCACGACTGCGACGTCGTGAACGGCAAGCTCGAGAAGGAGCCGACCGTCGAGGTGCTCCGCGCTGCCATCGTCCAGCAGAAGAAGCCTGACAAGCAGCAGGTATGGGGCCGCAACCCGCGCGAGATGCAACTTGCGGTTGACGACGGCGTCGGTGGTTCGGTGGTGCTCTCCGTGAAAGTCCACGAGCGCTGGTCCATACCGCGCGACCTGCTCGTCTCCGAGGCGCCGCACCGAGTCCTCCACGACAAGCCGCGCCGGCTCATCGCCGAGTGGCTCGCCAAGCGCTACATCCGCGCCGCGTTCCCGACGGCCTTTGACGCGCGCTGGCGGTCCAAGATGAAGGACTGGACCGGTCTCCTCGAAAAGGAGAGCCGCTGGGTGCAGGGAATCTATCTGAGGCTCAGCACGCAGACCGAGCTCGATGACGACACGCCGTACAAGGTCCACCTGATTGTGGCGGCACCTGCGGCGTCGACCAAGGATGCGGCGTGGGCGAAGAAGAAGCTTGAGTTGGAGTCGGTCGTCGAGACGTTCTGGCAGCAATTCAAGCCTGGCATCGAGTGCGTCGGCGTCGAGGTGATCCCGACGAGCAAGCTCACCCTCGCGGAGATCGAGCCATACCAGCGCTTCGACGCGGACTGGGTCAGCTTCGCGGACGATTCGCCAGCGACCCCATCCGTCGCCGACATGCAGACGTGAGCCAGCGCGCGAGTCGTCGAGAGCCGGTAGAGGAAGCGCTCCATCGC
>QGUH01000114.1 GCA_003242355.1 Pseudomonadota bacterium | reverse complement strand
CCCGAGGGATTACCTCGGGCCCCTATGCCGATTCTTTGGCCTGTGCGAGGTCACCGCCGGCTGTCTTGCCGAGGAGTATGCTCCCGCCGCCGTGAGCACGCTGCTCCTCTTGGTTGCCAGCAATCTCTTCATGACCGTGGCCTGGTACGGCCACCTCCGCTTCAAAGAGGTGCCCCTCTGGCAGGCCATCCTCGTCTCTTGGGGCATCGCCTTTTTCGAGTACTGCCTCCAGGTTCCGGCGAACCGCTTCGGATACGGCCGGTTCAGCGCGTACGAGCTCAAGATCGCACAGGAGGTCGTCACGCTCGTCGTGTTCGTGGGCTTCGCGCTGGTGTGGCTGCGCGAGCCGCCGCGCTGGAACTACGCGGTCGCGTTCTTGTTCTTGCTCGCCGCGGTCGTGTTCGCGTTTCTGCCGCAAGCCCGTGGAGGTACGCAGTGAATGCGCTTGCCGTAGGCAGCTTCGCTCTGGGGCTCGGAGTCTTGTTCGGGGCCTTCGGTGCGCACGGGCTGCGGCATTTGCCTGCCCAGAAACTCGAGCTCTGGGCGACGGCCAGTCAGTACCACTTCATCGCCGCGTTCGGCATTCTCGCCATCGGGTTGCTCCGGCTCGTCCGGCCTGGCTCGATCGGGCCAGCTTACGTGCTGCTCGCCGGGCTCGTCCTGTTCAGCGGTTCGCTGTACGCGATGACGCTCGGGGCGCCTCGCGCGCTCGCGATGGTGACCCCCATCGGCGGCGTGTGCCTCACGGCGGGCTTCGTCTGGTTGGGCGTGCTCGCGCTGGGACGAGGATGACCTGGGAGGAGCGCTACCATCCACTCCGTGAAGAGTGGGTGATCGTCGCAGCGCACCGACAGCATCGGCCGTGGTCGGGCAATACGGTTTCGCAGCGAAGCGAGGGGGTACCGAGCTACGCGCCCGATTGCCACCTGTGTCCCGGCAACGTGCGCGTGAGCGGCATCCGCAATCCGCCGTATTCCGGGATCTTCACGTTCGACAACGACCATCCCTGCGTCGGTCCCGACGCGCCGGCACGGCCCGTGCCCGCTCCCGCGTTCTATCGCTCGCGTCCCGCGCACGGTCTGGCTCGCGTGGTTTGCTACTCGCCGCGCCACGACCTGTCGCTCGCGAGCCTCCCGCTCGATGCAATCGTCGCCTTGCTCGTGGAGTGGCAACGGCAATACGTCGAGCTCGGCAAGCGGCCGGAAGTTGCGCACGTGCTGGTCTTCGAGAACCGGGGCGAGGTGGTCGGAGTTTCCAATCCGCACCCCCATTGCCAGATCTACGCGACGAACTTCGTATTTCGCACGATCGAAATCGAAGCGGAGGTGAGTCGGAGGCACTTCGCCGAGACCGGGCGCGTGCTCTTCCAGGACGTGATCGCGGCCGAGCGCGAGGACGGCCGCCGCATTCTGTACGAGAACGACGCGGCGCTTGCGTTCGTGCCTTACTTCGCGCGGTTCGCCTACGAGACTTTCGTCACGCCCAAACGCACCGTGCCGAGCCTCGCGGAGCTCGAGCACGCGGAGCTCGTCGACTTCGCACGTGCATTGAAGAACACGCTCGTGCGCTTCGACGGGCTCTGGAATCTGCCGTTCCCGTACGTCATGGTGCTCCATCAAGCGCCGACGGACGGGCATGAACACCCGGGCTTCCACTTCCACGTGGAGTTTCACCCGCCGCTCCGTCGCCCGAACTTGATCAAATACCTCGCGGGGCCCGAGCTCGGCGGCGGGTGCTTTCTGAGTGACACCTCACCCGAGGAAAAAGCCGCCGAGCTCAGGGCGGTGCGCGTCGAGGAGCGATGAGGCGCGGCGATCCGACGCACCCGCTGCTCGAGCTCGTGCGCAAGCTCCATCGGCGAATTCGCGCGGTCGTGCTCGAAGGCTTCGAGCGTCAGGGGCACGCGCTCGCCGAGGTTGCGGAGGAAGCCGTCGGCGACACGCTGTACGGCGTGGACAAACTCGGGGAACGGAGCCTCGTCGAAACGCTGCGCGACGACGCCGAAGCCGTGGGCGGTATCGTGCTGCTCGCGGAGGGGCTTCCGGAGGAAGGCATTGCGCTGCCCGAAGGGCGAGCGCCGAGCGCGTGCCCCTATCGCATGATCGTGGACCCCATCGACGGAACGCGGGGGCTCATGTACCAGAAGCGCTCGGCGTGGGTGCTCACGGGCGTCGCTCCGAATCGGGGAGACGAGACGCGCCTATCGGACATCGAGCTCGCGGTGCAAACGGAGGTTCCCGTGACGAAGCAGCGCATCGCCGACGAGCTCTGGGCGGTGCGTGGTGTCGGCGCGCGTGCAGAGCGCGTCGATCTGACGAGCGGTGCTCGGGCTTCGCTGTCGCTTTCGCCATCACGGGCAACGGGCATCGAGCACGGGTTCGTATCCGTGAGCCGCTTCTTTCCGGGCGGGAGGGACGTGCTCGCGGCGCTCGACGATGCGCTCGTGCTGGCCGTGGGAGGGCCGCCGGATCCGGGCAAGGCGCGCTGCTTCGAAGATCAGTACGCCTCGACGGGCGGGCAGCTCTACGAGCTCGCGATTGGGCACGATCGCTTCATTGCCGACCTCAGGCCGCTGCTCGCGCCGGTGTTGGCCGCGCGCGGCTTGCCGCCGGGCTTGTGCTGCCATCCGTACGACGTGTGCACCGCGCTCGTCGCGCAAGAGGCGGGGGTGGTGATCCGAGATCCGCGCGGACGGCCGCTCGATGCGCCGCTCGATCTCACCACCGACGTCGCTTGGGTGGGCTACGCGAACGCGGCGCTCGCACGCCGCATCGAACCCGTGCTCCTCGACGTCCTCGAACGGCACGGGCTCTTCGGAGGGGAGGCATGACTCGTCTCGACGAACGGGGAGAACGCGACCGCTTCGTGGAGCGTGTGCGCTCGCTCGTGGGTCGCGACGGACCCTTGTTCGGGCTCTTTCATCCGCAGGGCCCGATCGGGGTCGCGCGCGCGCCGGGCCGGCTCGACGTGATGGGCGGCATCGCCGACTACTCGGGGTCGTTGGTGCTCGAGCTCCCGCTTTCGGAGGCGGCCTTCGCGGCCGCGCAATTGCACGACGAGCCGTTCGTCCGTGTGGTGAGCCTGGACGGGGAGCACGGTCCGCCGTCGCGCGACGTGGTGCTCCCCGGGCCGGCGGTGCTCGAAGCGGACTATGCGGAGGCC
This sequence comes from Pseudomonadota bacterium, assembly GCA_003242355.1. GTDB lineage: Bacteria > Myxococcota_A > Polyangia > Polyangiales > Polyangiaceae > PMG-095. Next base: position 5,118 of record QGUH01000114.1, on the reverse strand, counting down.
AAGCGACTCTTCCACGCCGATCCCGACAACGCCTGGGCTGCGTACATCGGCGGCGTTGCCGTTGCCCTCGCGCGTGAGCGTGGGCTCGCTGCCCGAGGCGTGCGGCTCTTGGTGGCCTCGCGCGTTCCGGAAGGGCGCGGCGTCAGCTCCTCTGCCGCCATCGAGGCCGCTGCGCTCTTCGCGCTCGCAGCGGCTGCCGGGATCGAGCTCGCGGAGATGGAAGCGGCGAACCTCTGCCAAAAGGTGGAGAACCTCGTCGTGGGGGCGCCGTGCGGCGTCATGGACCAGATGACGGCGATCTGCGGCCGCAACGGGCGACTGCTCGAGCTCGTTTGTCAGCCGGCGCGCGTGCTCGGGTCGATCGAAATTCCCGAGGATCTCGCGTTCTTCGGTATCGACTCCGCCGTCCGGCATCACGTGACCGGAGACGCGTATCGCGACGTGCGGATCGCGGCGTTCATGGGATATCGAATGCTCACGGCGCGCGCGGGGATGACGGCGCGAAGGACCGGCGATCGGCACGTGGCGATCGACGATACGCGTTGGGGCGGCTACCTCGCCAACGTCACGCCGTCGGAGCTCGCCCTCACGCTGGGCGAGCGTCTGCCCGAGCGCATGACCGGCGCCGAGTTCCTCGCCCGCTACACCGGGACGAGTGACCTGCTCACGGAAATCGATCCAGCGCGCACGTATCCGGTGCGCGCCGCGACCGAGCATCCGATCCACGAGCATCATCGCGTGCAGCTGTTCGCCGAGCTCTTGCAGCGAAGCGCGAGCGAACGCAGAAACAGGCTCCTGGGCGAGCTCATGGTGGCCTCGCACCTCGGTTATTCGGCGTGCGGGCTCGGGTCACCGGCTACCGATCGAATCGTTCGGCTCGTGCACGACGCCGGCCCCCGCGCGGGCCTCTATGGTGCCAAGATCACGGGCGGGGGGAGTGGCGGCACCGTCGCCGTTCTCGCGCGCCGCGAGGCGGAAGTTGCCGTTCGCGAGGTGGCTTACCAGTACGCGGTGGAGACGGACCACGAGCCCCGAGTCTTCGCCGGCTCATCGGCGGGGGCAGCGGAAGTCGGCGCGCTGCTGATCCCGGGCGACCAGATCGTTCCGGTCGACGCCTGATGGACCGAGAACGCCGATCCGTTCGACGGATCGGCGTTCTGGCGCTTCGCAACTTTCGACCGAATGGACGCGCCTGGACGCGCCAAGCCCGCTCAGAGCACGAGCAGGCCGCGCCGTGCGGCGCGGACGACCGCATCGGTGCGCGTGTCGGCCTCGAGCTTGTCGAGCAGCGAGTTTACGTGGAACTTCGCCGTGTGCTCGCTGATGTCGAGCCGCAGGGCGATGAGCTTGTTCGACAGACCCTCGGCGAGCAGCTCGAGCACCTGTTGTTCGCGGGGCGTCAGCTCGATGCCATCGGCCGGCTCGACGGGTCGTTGTGCGGGCGAGACGAGCTTGGGCAGGAGCGACTCGTCGACCGTGCACAATCCGGAAGCGACGGCGACCGAGGCGGCCGAGAGTTGCTCCGCCGACGCGTCGCGGCGCAAGACGCCGCGTGCGCCGGCGCCGAGAAGCTTGCTCGGCTCGGTGTCGGCACCGACCAGCGCGAGCACGGGCACGCCGGGGAGCGGGTTGTCGAGGACCGGGTTGGCGCCGGCCGAGTCCGCGACGTCACAGACGACGACGTCCACGCCCTGAGTGTCCAGGGCCTGGGCTTCTTCCGGCGTCGCTTCGGCAACGACCCGGATGGACGGGGAGGCTCCCAGGATCGCCGAGAGCCCGCTGCGGACCAGCGGTGATTGCGCGATGATGACCGCAGCGAAGGTGAGGGCCAGCATGGCGACTCAACGTAAGGCGTGGCGCGCCCGTGTAAAGGTGTCCCACCATCGACCAGGGAGCTCCTGCCCGATTGGGCAGGGGGGCCTGCCGCTCGCACCCGATCCGGCATTGTTCGAAACGGCCACACGCTGTACCAGTCGGAGACGCCTTGCGGTTCAAGCTGGTTCACGCGGCCGATCTTCATCTCGACAGCCCCCTTCGGGGCCTCGAGCGGTATGCCGGTGCGCCGGCCGAACGCATCCGTAACGCGACCCGCCGGGCGTTCGACGCGCTCATCGAGCTCTGCCTCGAGGAAGAGGCTCGGGTCCTGCTCCTCGCGGGCGATTTGTTCGATGGCGATTGGAAGGACTACTCGAGCGGCCTTTACTTGGTCCAGAAGCTCACGAGGCTCCGGGAGGCGGGAGTTGCCGTCGTTTGGTTGCGCGGCAACCACGACGCCGAGAGCCGCATTCGCAAGAGTCTCACGCTGCCTGCCCACGTGCGAGAGCTCGGGGTGCGCAAGCCGGAGAGCATCGTCTTCGAGGAGCTGGGGCTCGTGGTGCACGGGCAGGGCTACGCAACGGCCGACCTGCGCGAAGATCTGGCAGCGCGCTACCCCCGCGCGGTCGACTCGGCCGTGAACGTCGGGCTCTTGCACACCGCGCTGAGCGGGCGCGCGGGACACGAGCCGTATGCGCCGTGTCGGCTCGAAACCCTCGTGGACCGTGGGTACGACTACTGGGCGCTCGGGCACGTGCACCAGCGCGAGATCGTCTCGATCGATCCTTGGGTCGTGTTTCCCGGAAACCTCCAGGGGCGGCACGCTCGGGAGACCGGGCCGAAGGGGGCCACCGTCGTCACGGTGGACGCGAATCGAATCGCCGACGTCGAAGCACGCGCGCTGGACGTGGTGCGCTGGGAGGTGCTCGAAGTCGACGCCACCTTTGCCCGCACGCTCGAAGACGTGTTGGATGGTTTGCGAGCCCGACTCGAAGCCGCGGTACGCGCGGCCGACGGGCGCCTCCTCGCGGCGCGCTTGCGCGTGACGGGGGCGACGGACGCGCATGCCGCGCTCGAACGCAAGCGCGATCACTTCACGGCCGAAGCGCGCGCGCTCGCGCTCGACGTGGGCGGCGACGATCTCTGGCTCGAGAAGATCCAGGTGCTCACCGTTCCCGCATTGGACCTCGCGGCGTTGCGTCGCCGGGACGACCCGGTCGGGCAGGTGGCGGCCGCCTTGGCGGCCTTGCGCACCGACCGCGAAGCGCTCGAAGCGCTCGCCGCCGAGCTGGCGGAGCTCCGCGCGAAGTTGCCCAGCGAATTGCTCGAGGGTCCGGATGCGATCCGGCTCGACGCAGCCGCGATGCCGGAGCTCCTCGACGACGTCGAACGGCTGCTCCTCTCGCGCCTTTCGCTCCCGTCGGAGGAGGAGACCGAGTGAGGTTTCGGACGCTTCGCTTCGCCCCGTTCGGGCCCTTCTCCGATTTCGCGCTCGAGCTCGACCCCGGCGTAAACCTCGTGTTCGGTCGGAATGAGGCCGGCAAGAGTACGGCGCTCCGCGCCGTGCGAGGGCTCTTGTTCGGCATCCCCGAGCGCACGCAGGACGCCCACCGGCACCCGGCAACGGAGCTCGCGGTCGAAGCCGAAATCGAAACCGATACGGGGGCGTGCGTGTTCGTGCGGCGCCGCCGTCGACGCCACGGCTCGTTGCGCGACCAGAAGGATGCCGAGCTTCCGGAAAGCGTGCTCGCCGAGCTGCTCGGGGGGATCGACGAAGCCGGGTTTACTCGGCTCCTCGGCTTCGGGCACGAGGACCTCAAGCTCGGCGCCGAGGAGATGCTGGCCGGAAAGGGAGAGCTCGGCGAGCTGCTGTTCGAGGCGGCCGCCGGCAGGGTGGGCATCGGGCGCGTGCTCCGCGACCTCGGTGAGGAGGAGGAGAGCCTGTTCAAGCCGCGCGCCCGCGCGCGGAAGCTCAACACGTTGATCGGCACGTTCCGCGAGACGGAAAAGGCGCTCCGGGAAGCTCGCCTGACGCCCGAGGCCCACGCGGCGCAAGCCGAGGCGCTGAACGCGGCTCGGCGCGAGGTCACGAGCCTGCGCGAACAGCGCCTCGCGCTCAAGGTGGAGTACGAGAAGCTCATCCGCATCGAGCGGGCGCTCGTGTGGATTGCCCAACGCCGAGCGCTTTCCGCCGAGCTCGGCGGTCTCTCGAGCGTGCCGCCGCTGCCGCCGGATGCGAAAGCGCGGAGGCGAGCGGCCGAGAGCGAGCGGGACAGCGCTCGCCACGAGTTGCGGGTGCTGGGTCCGGACCTCGAGCAGGCACGGCGGCGGCTCGCCGAGCTCGGTCCGATTCCGCCGCTCGCCAGCCTCGATCCCGATCTCGTTTCGGAGCTCTCCGATCTCGCCGGCGCTGCCCGGCACGCGCGCCGCGAGCTGCCCGCCAAGCGGGCTGCGCTCGCGGCGCTCGAATCCGAGATATTGCGCATGGCGGCGCGCCTCGGGCTCGGGACCACGCTCGACGACGCGCGGCGAATCGTGGTGCGTCAGGCCGACCTCGAGCGGGCGCGCCGCCATGCCGAACGCGTGCCCCTGCTCCGTGAGCGGGGGGAGCACCTCGAGCAACGGCTGCGCGAGGCGACGCGGCGGCGAACGGAGCTCGAACGACGGGTCGCCGCGGGCACGCCCGACGACCCGGACGCGCTCGAGCACGCCGTCGAGCTCGCCGAGCGCGCGCGAGCGGGCTCGCGCAAGGCTGCGGAGCTGGCGGAGAGCGCGGCACGGCTTTCGCGCGAGCTCGAGCGGGCGACCGAGCGCCTCGTCCCGACGCCGCCGACAGCGCCGGTAGCGCTGCCGGTGCCTGCGGACGAGACGGTGGAGCTTCATGCGCGCGAGCTTGCCCGGGTCGAAGCGGAAATCGAGCGGATGCGTCGGCGCATCGAAGAAGTCGAGCAGCGGGCCCGCGGTGCTCGCGCTGCCATCGAGCGGATCACGCTCGCCGGCGCCGTACCGGCCGAGGCGGATCTGACGGCTGCACGGGGCGAGCGCGACGCCGAGCTCCAGGCGCTCGTCGCTGCGCTCCGCGCGGGGGAAGACGTCGCCGAGCGCGTCGAGCGGCTTCGGCGCGCCGTCGCGCGTGCCGACGAAGTGGCCGATCGGTTGCGCCGCGAAGCGACGCGCGTTGCCGAGCTCGCCGCGGGGCGCGCAGAGCTCGCCGCGTGCGAGTCGGAGCTCGCCGCGCTCGCGGCTCGCCTCGGAGAGCTGCACGGCGAGCGCGACGCGGTGCTCGCGCGTCACCGGGCGCTC
>QGUH01001031.1 GCA_003242355.1 Pseudomonadota bacterium | reverse complement strand
AACCCCGGGTTAGGTGAGGGGGGGTCCTTTGCGACCGCGACCCGTCGCCGTCCCCCCCCGAACCCCGAACCGGACGAGCTCGTCGCGGCGCTGCTCGAGCTCGACGCCTTCGGGCAACGTTCCGGCGATTTCGCGGACGTGCTCGAGCACGCGCGCGCTGACGTCGGTGGTGCTGTAGTCCGTGGACTTGACGACGTCGATGCCGACTGCGGTGCGTCCGTTGAACTGCGCGCCCGAACGGGGTTCCTCGGCGCCGTCGTGCACGGTGGCGACTTCGCCGAGGCGCACCGGAGGCGTCGTCGGAATCAGCAGGTCCTCGAACTCGGAAGGCTCCTCCAGGCGTCCTTGGAGCCGAATCGTCTGCTCGATGCTGCCCTGGATCACGCGACCCACGGGCGCGGCGAGGCTCTGCGCCTGCACCGCTCGGACGACGTCGTCGATGGAGATGCCGACCGCGTCGAGCGCCGCAGGATGGACGTCGATGACGAGCTCGCGTTCCGTCCCGCCGAGCACCCGTACGTCCGCGACGCCCGGGACGCTGCGCAGAGCCGACGTGATCGCCGGATCGGCGAGACGCGTGAGCTCGGCCGGGGAGAGCTTGGGCGAGGTGAGCGCGAGCGAGACGACGGGCAGATTGGCCGGATCGAAGCGCGTCAGAATCGGCTCTTCGATCTCGAGCGGTAGATCGGCTCGGACCTCCGAGATGCGGTCGCGGATGTCTTGAGAGGCTTCCTGGAGATCCTTTTCGAAGACGAATTCGATGATCAGGAGGGCGAAGCCGTCGAGCGACGTCGAGGTGATGCGATCGACGCCGGAGATGGACGTGATGGCGTCTTCGAGCGGCTCGACGAGCTCGCGCTCCACCGTCTCGGGAGCGGCTCCGGGATAGGGGACGCTGAGCGCGATTACCGGCGGATCGATCTCCGGAAATTCGTCGGTATCGAGGACGAAGAGGGCGATCGCGCCGAATACCACGAGCGCGAGCATGACGACGGTCGTGACGACCGGGCGCGTGATGGAAAAATCGGAGATCCACATCGGCGCGCTTCAGTTCGTTTGTGTTTCGGGCTCGGGTTCGGCCTCGGGTCGTTTCAGCACCTCGACGGGAGTCCCGGAAGCCACGTCGCGCTCCGGGCCGAGCAGCACGCGCTCGCCGCGCTCGAGGCCCGAGCGGATCTCCACGAGCTCGGCCTGTTCGTCGCGCAAGCCGATTTCCACCGGGACCTGGGTGGCGCGACCGTTGCGAATCACCGTGACCGTGGTGGCCTCTCCCGTTCCGGCGATGGCGGCCGCGGGGACGCTGAGCACCTCGCGACTCCGAGCCGCGATGCGTCCTTCCGCGTACAGCCCCACGAGCAAGGCGCCGCTCCGATTCGGAATCTCGACGATGATCGGGATCTGGCGGGTTTCCGAGTTCGCCGCCGGCGCGATGCGCGCGATGGTGCCGACGAAGTCGCGCTCGGGGTAGCCGCGCACTCGGAACCGGACCCGTGTGCCGACGCGGAGCGATGGCAAGTGCTCGGAGGGCACGCTTGCCTCGAGCCGCACGCTCGAGGGATCGACGACCGTGAGCAGGTGCGTTCCGGTCGTCACGACGTCACCGGCGTTCACGGGCCGCTCCGAAACGACGCCGTCGAAGGGCGCGCGCACGGTGGCGCTCGAGAGCGCATCGACGGCGCTCGAGAGGCGCGCGCGCGCCTCGTCGACCTGCGCTCGCGCCGTCGCGGTCGCGTTTCGTTGCGCTTCGACGTCTTGCTCGGCGACTCCGCCGGCGCGGTACAGGCGCTCGGTTCGAGCGAGCTGTGCCGCGGCGATGGCATACGCTTGTTCGGCCGTCCGCACACCGGTTCTCGCCGAGGCCACGGCTTGCTCGAGCGCCTGGGATTCGAGGCGCGCGAGGACCTGTCCGCGTTCGACCCGATCGCCGATCTCCGTTTCGAGGTCGACCACGGCTCCGTTCGTCTCGGCGCGCATGACGGCGCGTCGCGCGGCTTCGAGGGATCCGGCGATACGCGGGCCGGTGCTGAGCTTGCGCACCTCGACGACGGCCACGCTTTCCGGGGGGACCAGGACGGGCTCGCTCTTGACCTCGACCGGCGCGGCTTCGCGACGGCACGCGCCGAGCGCCGTGATGACCACCCATGCGGCGAGCAGCAGCCGGACGCGCGCTCGCCCCGTGCCGCCGCATCGAGACTGTCCC
>QGUH01001030.1 GCA_003242355.1 Pseudomonadota bacterium | reverse complement strand
ACGACACTTCGGCGAAACCGAGCCTCGTGCATTCAGGGAGCGTGGCCCCGAGGGGGTCTGCCGGTTCGAGCAGGGCCGGCTGACGACGGGAGCCGCCGGCACCCCGGGCTTCCTGAGCGCCCGGGGTGCCTTTTCTTCACCGCTGCACGGGCGACGCAGGCTGCGCATCCAACTTGATGCCGGCCTGTTGGAGCATGGTGGTCAGCCCAGCCTTGTCGTTGGCGCGAGCCAACGCCTCTTCCGGGGTGACGACGCCATCCGTGACCAGCTTCAACAGGCTGTCGTTCATCGTGCACATGCCCATGCGGCGCGCGGTCTGCATCACGCTCGGGATCTGGAAAATCTTCGACTCGCGGATCAGGTTGCTGATCGCGGGAATGCCGAACATCACCTCGAGCGCCGCGACGCGCCCGCCGCCAATCTTCTTGCACAGCATCTGACTGATGACGCCGCGCAAACTGTTCGCGAGCATCACGCGAATCTGAGCCTGCTGCTCCGGAGGGTATTGATCGATGATGCGATCGATGGTGCTGGGCGCCGAGGAGGTGTGCAGCGTACCGAAGACGAGATGGCCGGTTTCGGCGGTCTCGAGGGCGATGGACACCGTCTCGAGATCGCGCATCTCGCCGAGCAGCACGATGTCGGGGTCCTCGCGCAGCGCGGCGCGAAGGGCGCGCTTGAACGAATCCGTGTGCTCGCCGACCTGGCGCTGATTGATGAGACAACGCTTGTTCTGGTGCACGAACTCGACCGGATCCTCGATGGTGATCACGTGATCCGAGCGCGTGCGATTGATGTAGTCGATGAGCGCGGCGAGCGTCGTCGATTTTCCGGACCCGGTGGGGCCGGTCACGAGCACGAGCCCTTTGGGAAGGTGGCAGAGCGAGAGCACCTCTTTGGGCAGCCCGAGCTCCTCGGCGGTCAGAATCCGACTCGGGATGACGCGAAAGACGGCGCCCATACCGCGCATGTCCACGAACAGGTTCGCGCGGAAGCGGGCACGCCCGAGGAGCTCGTAGGCGAAATCGGTGTCGTGCGTGCGCGCGAACTCCTCGCGGTTTCGCGGCGGCACGATCGGAAAAATCGTGCGCTGCACGGCTTCGGGGCTCAACGCGGAGAACCCCTCGAGTGGGCGGATCTCTCCGTCCACGCGCACCATGGGGATGGTGCCCGCAGTGACGTGCAGGTCGGACGCCTTGACCTTGAGCATCTCCAGCAGCAGCCGATCGATCTCGGCCGTGGAGCCCGCGCTCATTCCAGCATCGTAGACCTGTGCGCTCGGCGACAGCGGCGGCACCGTGGGAAGCACCGGGCGCTGCGGGTCGCGCGGCTCCGACACGGCGGCGACTTCCGGAATGGAGGGCTGGCGGTGCGTTCCCGAAGCGCGCTGCGCCGGTCCGCCGCGGGAGCTCGGCTGCGGTTGGTCACACCGGTCGAGGAACAAGGACACGTGCGGCAGCCCGAGCTTGAGCTCGGCACATGCGCGAATCGTTCCATACCCGTCGAGCTGGAAGTCCCACTCCGCCCACCCCGATGCGAGCGCACGCCGCGCTTCGGCGGTCATCACGGGCCCGATGAACTCGGTGATGCGCTCGGGTGTCTGTGGGTCCCCCTTTACCTCGTTTTCGCCCTGCGGCAAGACGACGATGGTCCTTCGTCCCGGAACGAGCCGCACCTCGAGCGCGCCGACGGCGAGCGCCCGCTTGAGGAGATCCATCAGACTCAGTTGCATCACTGTCCCCATCTGAATCTCCGAATATCTCTCGAAGGCGCCGCCCCATCCATCGCATTCGAAGTCGCATCGCAGTCGAGTACGCAGGAGTGCGCCCCAGGGGAACCGGGCTCCCACTACAGCGCTCGAGAGCGACACCTCGTCGGGAACGCGCCGGGATGTGCGGAAAGCGGCGAACGGAGTGCCCGCGTGCGGAGGGGCCCCGCCGAACTCACTCGATTCACTCCGGCGGAGGGGGGCGCCGCGTGCCCCTGCCGAACAAGGCGTGAACGCCGATCGGTCGAACCGTTCGGCATTCTAGAACGCCGATCGGTTCGACCGTTCGGCGGTCTAGTCTCGTTTCGTAGGGGCGGCACGCGCCGCCCCTCCCCGCCGAGGTGAACTCGGCGGGGCCCCTCCCCACCCGGGCACGCTGTCCGACCCTGTTTTCCGCGTGCTTCGGCGCGCTCCTAACGCGTTGTCGCTCTCG
>QGUH01001029.1 GCA_003242355.1 Pseudomonadota bacterium | reverse complement strand
GCGCACGGCGGTCCTCGAGCGGGCAGAGACGTTCGCCATTCGCGCCAACGACATGGCGAGCGAGCTCGCGACGCAGCGCGATGACCTCTTGCACGAAGCGCGGGAGACCGTGACCTCGATCAACGCCATCGCGGAGGATCTCGCGCGGATCGAGCGCCAGATTGCGATCGCCAAGGGCGGAGGCTCCGACGCCGCCGACCTGATGCAAGAGCGCGAGCAGTTGCTGCGCAAGCTCGGTGAGTTCGTGGACATCCGGGTGATCGAGGACGGCGGGGGCGGCATCGTCGTGCAAGCCGCCGGAGCGACGCTCGTCGAGGGCGGGCGCGCGAACGGCCTCGGCGTCGATCTCGACTCGGACGGCAGGATGCGCATCTTCGCGACCCCGCGAAACGGTCCGGCTTCGGAGGTCACGCGGTTTCTGAGCGGCGGCAAGCTCGCCGCTCTGCGCGAAGCGCGGGACGAGGACCTGTTCGAGCTGCAGTCCGCGCTCGACGAATTCGTGTTCGACGTCGGAACGGCGATCAACCAGCAGCACGCGGCGGGCTACGGTCTCGACGGTGTTTCGGGGCGGAACCTGTTCGACGTCGGCGGGACCTCGGTGGGCGCCGCGCGCGCCATCCGTGTGAGCGCGGACGTCTTCGAGCGGCCCGATCGCATCGCGGCGGCGGGATCGGCGGACTCGCTCCCGGGGGGCTCGGACAACGCCGTCGCCCTCGTGCGGCTCGGCAGCTCGCCGATCGTGAACGGAAACCCGCCGAGCACCGCGTACGGATCCATCGTCGCCAACATCGGCCTCAAGGTCTCGCGCGCGGAAGGCGAAGTGGCGCATCGCGAAGCGGTGCACTCCCAGCTCGAAGCCATCTGGCAATCGACGAGCGGAGTCTCGCTCGACGAAGAAATGGTGGCGCTCAGCAAGTTCCAGCGCGCCTACGAAGCCGCCTCCCGCGTCCTTTCGACGATCGACCGGCTCCTCGAAGACCTCATGCAGGTGGTGCGCTGATGCGGGTCACGGAAGGAATGCGGTACCATTCGATCACCCGCGTGCTCACGGGGATCGCCAAGCGCCAGGCCGAGGCGGCGCAGCGCGCGCTCACGGGAGAGCGCATGGGCGCGCCGTCCGCGGATCCCGTCGGCGCTGCGCAGCTCCTGCGCCTGCGCTCGTCCGTGGCCGAGATGAACGACTACCGCAAAGCGATCTCGGCCGTGCGTGGCGACCTCGAGTTTGCGGAGAGCACGCTCGCCGAAGCGAGTCAGCTCATTTCCCGGGCGCGGGAGCTGGCCGTACAGGGCGCGAACACGACGCTCGTCTCCGCCGATCGCCGGGCTTTGGCTCAGGAGGTGGAGAGCGTCCGCGAAGAGCTGATTCGCCTCGCGAACGCGAAAGGCAGCCGCGGATACGTGTTCGCCGGCACCCGCATCGATACGGAGCCCTTCGACGAAACCGGAGCGTTCCACGGCAACGACGCGAGCCAGGTGCTCGAGATTGGCCGCGGCGTGCGCGTCCAGGTGAGCGCGAGCGGGGCGCTCGCGTTCACTGCGGCGGGCGGGCAAGACGTCTTCCAAGTGCTCGAGTCGCTGCGCCAGGCTCTCGAAGCCGACGACGACGAGGCCGTGCGGGGAACGCTCGACTCCATCGGGGCCGCCCACGACCAGGTGGTGAAGGAGCGGAGCCGCGTCGGGCTCGTCGTCGGGCGGCTCACCGTGGCCGACACGACGCTCGAGCACCTCGGCAAGGATCTCGAAAAGCAGATGAGCGACGTGGGCGCCGCCGACCCCTTCCGCGCCTACAGCGAGGCCACGGCGCTCACCCAGGCGCTCGAGCGAGCGATCGCCGTTTCCCAGCAGATTTTGAGCCTCGGGTCGCTCTCTCGGACCTGAAAGCGCGCGGGGCTCGGCCGAGCTCGTTCGGGCCGTACCGGAGCGACGAACGGCAGCGCGCCGACGAAATGCGGGCGACGGTGCCGCGCAGCATGCCCGCGGGGGAAGGGGGCCCGTGCGTCTCCCTGCCGATCGAGCGGGTCCGTGCGTCTCCCTGCCAACCGAGCGGGCCCGTGCGTCTCCCCACGAATCGTGGCTGGAACGCCCATCGGTCGAGCGAGACGGTGTTTCGGAGCGCCTATTCGGCGCGCTCGGAACCCTTCGAAGGTTCGGGAACGGGGGCCTCGGGGGGGACCGGGACTGGCAAAATCGGGAGCAATCGTG
>QGUH01001028.1 GCA_003242355.1 Pseudomonadota bacterium | reverse complement strand
GGGCTGCATCGCCTACCGCATCGCGGCCCACGCCGCGGACGTGGCGCTGGGGATCCCGGGCACGCGCGACTGGGACGACGAGCTCACCAAGGCGCGTGCCGCGTTGAACTGGGAGCGGCACTTCGAGCTCGCGTTCGACCCGGACACCGCGCGCGCGTTCCACGACGAGGACCTGGACGTGGACACGGATTTTTGCGCGATGTGCGGCCACGACTGGTGCTCCGTCCGCATCTCGAAGGAAATCGCCGCGTTCGCGAGCGGCAAGGAACCCGAGTACGCGCGCGGACCGGCGGTGAAGTCCCCGGCGCTCACCCCCGAACAGCGAGAAATCCTCGAGCGCCGGGGGGTTCTCCCGGCCGAGGAGATCCAGCGCCTCGCCAGCAAGACCGCCAAGGCGGTGGGCGCGGGGCGGGGCAGCAAGGCCGCGTGCCACAGTGACCGCGCCGACGCGGCGACGGCCCAGAGTCTTCAGCACGAACGATTGGTGCAGCTCAAGGTGGGGCCGACGCCCGCGAGCTCCGGGCCGTAGCGCCTCGCCGAGGAAGCAACCCGCGCTCATGCGCGCCCGAAGGGGTGCGCATGAGCAATCTCGAAGTTTCCGTTGCGAGGCCCGACGCGGCTCCGGCGAGCGGGCCGCCATCCAAAAAAACCGGCCGAGCGTGGTGGGCCCGCCTCTTGTGGGGAGTGGCCCTCGCGCCCAGCTTCGCGCTCTCGGGCGTCGTGTTCTTCTTCGTCACGATGGCGTTCGGGTTGTGCTGCTGGCTGAGGTTCGGCTTCGAGGGCGTGTACGACGCGTCGTTCGCGTTCCTCGAGAACCATCCCGTCGTCGTCGCGGAGCTTGGGCCTCCCGTCCGGGGTGACTGGCTCCCGACGGGCAAGGCCCGGACCCAGGGCGACTCCGGCGAAGCGCGCCTCTCGATTGAGCTGTCTGGGAGACGCGGGGACGGGTTGGCGACGGTGCATTCGCGGCGCCAGCAAGGCACGTGGGTCGTCGAAGAGGCCACGCTCTGGGTCGACGGGGTCGAGCACACCCTGTCTGCGAAGGCAGCGCCGATCGCGGCGCGTGACGCAGGAGGGGCGCGATGAGCGATCCCATTCGACCCACGGTAGAGAGCACGCTCCGCTACGAGGATCTCGTTTGTCGGGATCCAGACGAGCCGTCCGAAGCGGACGCGAGTCGGATGCAGACGACACCTCGAGTGGCGGCGTGCCTCGCCGAAATCGACGAGGAGCCGCACCCCGCCGGCGTCGCGGATCTCGTGCGGAAGAACGCATCACCGCCGCTCAAGCAGCCCGTCGGGAACAACAACGCAGAGCGGGCTAGCCAGGTGGAGTTGGAGCCTCTCCACGTCGCCTACGGGCAGACCGAGAACGGGAGCTACTACGTCAACGTCGCCTTGCTCTACGGAAAGGACCCGCACACGGGCGTCGTTCTGGAGGTGGGGAGCCTCTCCGCGCAAATCGGGCGTCAGACCGAGATCCAGGGCGCGGTGCTTCGAAAAACCACCGCGCACGCGGACGGCTCCTCGGTCACCCTGGAGTACGGAACCGGCCAGGTTTCGGCGGGGACGCACAACCGGGACGGTAGCCGGGGCTTGAACGTGAGCGGCGGTTTTGCCGAGTCCGGCGTAGAGATTACCCGGAACTTCCGAGGCAGCAGCGCTACCGTGTCCGCGGCCAACGGGAAGGCGTTCGAGCTGAGCATCGGCGTCCGCGACAGCGATGGGGACGGTGCGCAGGAGTTGTGCACGCGCCTCGCTCTCCCGAGATATCCGTCGGGTGGCGGGTGCCTCGAAAAGCGGGACGGCTGGGACCGGTGACGGCCGCGAGGCGGCGCTGCTCGGCTCTGGTCCAAGAAGAGTGGTTCCGCCGGGCCCCTCCGCGTTCGCGCGTTCGGCGCGCCAGTAGCTCGGGCCAACGATGCGGGGCGCTCGGTGCGTACGGACCTCCGTGACGTCGGGCACCGGCCGATGGCCGGCGAAGCCGAGCGAGACTGGAGCGCAAACAGAGGACTGAATAGCTAGAGCGACAAGCGGTTAGGAACGCGCCGCCAGATACGGAAGACAGCGTCGAACAGAGTGCCCGCATGGGGAGGGGTCCCCCGCCGAATTCACTTCGGCGGAGAGGGGCGGCGCGTACCGCTCTTACGAAAACGAGACTAGAACGCCGTTCAGTCCAACTGATCGGCGTTCTGGGTGCAGTAGC
>QGUH01001027.1 GCA_003242355.1 Pseudomonadota bacterium | reverse complement strand
ATGCCGCGGCTGAGCGAAAAGCTCATCTTGCGCGGCGCGCCCATGCCGAACACTTCGTCCCCCATGCGCACCGTCGTGATCGAGGCCGTGCGCAGCGGACGATTGCGTTCGAGGTCCACCTTGAGCAGCGCGAGGTCGAGCCGTTCGTCGTGATCGACGATCCGTGCCGGAAGCGGCTGGACGTCGGCGAAGGAAACCGTGAGCCCCTCGGTGCCGTTCACCACGTGCCAGCACGTGAGCACGTGGCCCACGCGGTCCACCAAGATGCCGGCTCCGTAGACGCGCTTGCCCTGCACGAACGCCGTAAACCCGAGCGCTTCTTCGGCAATTTCCTGCGGACGCGGCAGGCGCTCCTCACCCGGTGCCGGGCGCGGCGCGGGCTTCGGTTTCGACGGCGCCTTCGGCGCTGCCGAGGCGCTCGCCCGTGCCTGCTGCTCGAACCGACTCACGAGCTCGCTGCCACGCACGGGCACGACCTCGGCGGGCGCGATCGCCCGCGCGAACGCGCCGCGAAGGAGCGCACCGCTCGCCGCGCCCGTAACGAAGAGGGAGGCGCCCCCGAGCAGCGCAGCACGACGCGTCAGAACGCCGCGCGGTGGTTGCTCGGTGGGACGAGCGCCGTCGTCGGTCGGGACTGTCGAAGCTTCGTCGCGCGGTCGAGTGTCCACCGTGATTCCGTCGAGTTGCTGGTGCAGCGCGGCAGTCCACCGCAGTTGCGCCCGCAGGCGACCGGAGCTCTTCCAAGCTCGAGCGTCGGCATTGCTAGCACGAGCATGCAGACGCTCTCAAGCGATCGCACACGATCTCTTCGGATCACGCCGACCGTTGCCCTCATCCTCCGACACGCGTCGACGTGAACGCGTCGCATCGTTCGCGCGTCGTGACGCTCGGCGTCTCTTCGAACGTGCCGCGCGCCTCGTGTTCACTTCGTCGAATCGCGTGAAGGAAGCGAGGACGAATGCGCCGCAGCAGTCCCTCCCGCACCGCCGAAGAACGCCGCGGGCATCGCGCGATGCGTCTCGCGAACGCCGTTGTGGTCGTCGGCCGTCACTCGATGACCGAGTTCTCGATGATCTGCTTCGTGTCGTCGTGCATCGAGATGCCGGGGAGCACGTACCAAGAGCCGCCTTCGTTGTCGCGGATCACCGAGTCTTCGATGCGCAGCGTGCCGTCGTGGTTGTTGCTCACGAAGAAGATGGCCGAGCCGAAGGCATTCACCCGGTTGTGCTCGATGCGCGTTCCGCACAGCGAGAGGGTCATGGTGTTGCCGTCGTTGTAGATGGCGCCGCCGCTGCCGCCGCCGGGAGTGCCGGGCTGGGCGGGGTTGCCGCCGTTACCGATGGCGCGATTGTGGGAGAACAGGCTGTTGATGATGGTCCACGACACGCCGATGCTGCTGATGCCACCCCCGTTCGCGCAAACGTTGCCGTAGCCCTCGGCGCCGCCGAAGGTGCTGTTCACCACGTAGACGGGAAGGCCCTGGTACTGGCTGAGCGCGCGGATCGCCGCTCCCCCGACGTCCGGCCCTTCGTCGTGGCACACGTTGTTGAAGAACCGACTGTTGACGACTTTGAAGCGCCCGCCGCGCACCCAAATCGCACCGCCGCCGTCGTATTCGTCTTCGCCCCGCGAGTCGGCGTCGACGAACGTGAGGTTTTGCACGGTGAGGCGCGGGTGGTCCTGATTGTCGCAGTGCGAGGTGGTCCAGACCTGATCCTCGTCGCACGTGTTCATGTACAAGATCCGCGTCTTTCCGCCGCCGCTCAGGGTGACCTTGCCGCCGCCGTCGATGACGACGCGCTCGTTCGCGTCGTTTCGAACCTTCGCGGGACGATCGAGCGTGATGGTGACGGGGTCGGGCCCGCAGTCGAAGGTGATCACGCCGCCCTTGGCGACCGCGTCGATGAACGCCTTGGCCGTGCAGCTCTCGGGCGTGCCCGTACCGACGACCTGATCCGGATCCGACGTGTCTTCGAGGCGCGCTCCTTCGGGAATGGCGCACTTTCCGTCGGGATTTCCCGCGGGCGGCCCTTCGCCGAAGTCCACCATCGCGCCGCCCGTACCCGTTTCCCCGGCGTCGCCGCTGCTGCCCCCTGTCGTCGAAGCGCCGCCCGAGCTCGAGCCGCCCCCCTGCCCCGACGACTTCCCGCCCTGCCCCGACGACTTTCCGCCCTGTCCCGACGATCGGCCGCCCCGCGCCGACGACTGC
>QGUH01001026.1 GCA_003242355.1 Pseudomonadota bacterium | reverse complement strand
CGCGCGGTGGGAAAGTCCAACTCCCTCACCCCGGTTGGGGTGCGACCGAAGCCGTCCTCGAGCACCGGCGTGAGCACCGGCGGGTGCGTGGAGTCGTAG
This sequence comes from Pseudomonadota bacterium, assembly GCA_003242355.1. Lineage (GTDB taxonomy): Bacteria > Myxococcota_A > Polyangia > Polyangiales > Polyangiaceae > PMG-095. The sequence continues at coordinate 2,111 of QGUH01001026.1, read as the reverse complement.
CGGAGAATGCGCCCGAGCTCCTCGACGTCGACGTGCTTGGGCGTGAGCCCCCCGCGCAGCACGTTGTCGGAGCTCGCCATGATTTCGATCCCGGCACCGCGCAGATACGCATGCGGCACGCCGGCTTCGAGGAAGAGCGCCTGACCCTTCTCGAGCACGACGAGGTTCAGCAAGAGCACGAACAGAAGCCCGCGGTCGGGCGCACCGTCGCGCGAGAACTCGCGGTGCGCTTCGAGCAGGAACGCGGCGCGCGATCCCGGCTCCGGGGAGCTCGCGCGGGCGCGCTCGACGAGCGCTTCGAGCGCCGGCGACACCTCGGCCGAAGGCAACGCGAAGTAGGCGCGAACGAGACGCCGGAGCGCGTCACGCGAGCCGTCGTACGGTGGAAGCAGCGCAGCGAGCTCGGGAGCGCTCGCGAGCTCCGCGGCGATCTCTTGCGGAGGGCGGAACCCACAGAGCGCGTGAAGGCGTGTGAGCGCCACGAGCAACTCGGGCTTGTGGTTCGCGTCGCAGTAGGTGCGCTCGGGCGCGTCGAGCGGAATGCCGGCGCGATTTTGCCGATTGTAACCGGCGATGGCCTGCGCGCGCGACGGGTGCACTTGGACGGAGAGCGGTCGCGCCGCGGCGAGCAGCTTGAGCAAGTAGGGAATCGCCGCGTAGCGCTGCCAGGTGTCCACGCCGAGCACGCGCTCCCCGTGCTCGCGGATCAGCGCATCCAGGGCGAGCGTCTCGTCACGAAACGCGGCAGTGGCCGAAAGGGTCGCGTGCGCTCCGAACCACGCCTCCGCGAACGGGGTCTCTCCCGGCGCGATGCCGTAGAGCTCCGGCAGAAAGCGGGAGTCTCCCCAGGCGTAGTGCCGGAAGCCCGGCTCGAGTCGGATGGGCTCCGCGAGCGGCCCCGCGGTGGATGCGCGCGTCGTGTGGACCATGGACAGCCGAGAGGGTAGTCGCGGGCGCCGGTTGCGCGAGCCGCTTTTTCCGGGCCGGAGCGCGAGAACACCGAGCGGAAGCGGGGAAGCGGGCGTTTCCGACCGTTCCGTGCTCTAGGCATCGCGGTCGCTTTCTGTATGCTCACGGGGCGCTTTCACGCGCTCGGGCCGCCACGATGCACGCAGCGCAGGGCTGGCCCGGCCTCCCACGGTGCACGATGCCGTTGCCGCCGAGCGACCGGCCTTTCGGGGTCCGATTCGGCCGCGCCGCCTCTCGTCCGATGCCGCACCCGATCCTCGTCGTCGTCCTTTGCCTCGTTCTCGCCGTGCTCGGGTGCTCTCCGAACGGCGCGGGGCCTGCGCGCGTGACGGTGTCGGGGAGCTCCTCGGGCGCCGAGGCCGACGTGCTCGCCACCCAACTCGCGCGCTTTCGCAAGCTGCACCCGGGGATCGAAGTCGTCGTGATCCCGGCGCCGGAAACCGCGGACGAGCGTCACCAGCTGTACGTTCAGTGGTCGAACGCCGGCGTCGGGGAGCCCGACGTTCTGCAGCTCGACGTGGTGTGGCTCCAGGAGTTCGCGGCGGCCGGATGGTTGCTTCCGGCGGACGTCGCGCTCGACGACTTCTTCCCCGCCGCGCGCGCGGCAACGCTCTACCAGGGGCGCTCCTACGCGGTGCCGTGGTTCGTGGACGTCGGCATGCTCTATTACCGGACGGACCTCGTCGAGCGTCCACCGGCGACGTTCGACGAGCTTTACGCGCAGGCGGCCGCGGCCAAAGAGCGCACGGGCATCGACTACGGCTTCGTGTTCCAGGCGGCCCGCTACGAGGGGCTCGTCACCGTGTTCGTCGAGTATCTCGGCGGCTTCGGCGGAACGATTCTCGGCCCCGACGGAAGCGTAGAGGTCGATTCCGAAGCGAGCATTCGCGCGTTGTCGAGCCTGTACGCCGCGATCCACGAAAGGAAGGTCGCGCCTACCGCGGTGCTCAGCTGGCAGGAGGAGCAGACGCGGTTCGCCTTCCAGAACGGGCGCGCGGTGTTCATGCGCAACTGGCCGTACGCGCACGCGCTGCTCGCGGCGGAGCCGAAGTCGAAAGGGCCGGGGGGGTTCGCAGCCGCCCCGACGCCCCGCGCCCCGGGGGGGGGCGCGCGGGGGACCCCCGGGGGGAAAAACCTCGCAA
>QGUH01001025.1 GCA_003242355.1 Pseudomonadota bacterium | reverse complement strand
AGGGTCCGCAGCTCGCCGTCGATGCGCTGCAAGCGCCCGGGTCCACGCAGTCGGCGCGCTCGTCCCAACCGGTGCTGTCGGCATTGCAACGGAGGAGGCGCGCGCCCTCGCAGCGGTGCTCACCGGGCTGGCACGCCGGCGGCTCACAGCCGGCCGGCGTGCGCCCGGCCAGTATTCCTTGCTGACAGAGCGCAGCGCTCTCGCACACGTCGATCACTTCCCAGCCGTCGCGGCCCTCGCGACATCCGAGCAAGGTGGCGCCCTCGCAGCGCAGCTCCCCCGGCGCGCAAACGGGCGCCGGGCACGTCGTGCCGCCCGCCCGGCGTGCCTGCTCGCAAAGCGCTCGGGTCTGGCAATCCTCACCGACTTGCCACGTGCTCTGGTCGGTGCACACCTCGAGGACGCTGCCCCGGCAATGCACCTCACCCGGAACGCAGGGGCGACAGGAATCGGTGTTCAGATTGCACTGATCGGGCGTCGCGCAGAGATCGACCAGGCGATATCCCGAGCGATCCCCCCGGCATCGCTCGAGTCGCTCGCCGTTGCATCGGTACTCACCCGCAACGCAGACGATCCGTCGCGGCGTGTCGTCGCCGCGCTCGACCTCGTACTCGCCGAACAAGTACTGGCAAGCGAGCGTCGCGCCGGCGACGAGCACGACGCTCGCAAGAGAAGGACGAAACGGCATCAAGGCGGGGGAGGGATGGGAACGCACGTGCCGGTCGTGGTGTTGCACGTCTCGGTTTCCTCGTCGCAATCGGTGTCGTCGTTGCATTCGGCACAGGCCGCGTTGACGCAACCGTTGAGACATGGCTGGAGGCCGGGCACGCCCTCGTCGCAGACCAAAAGGTCGTCCCCGGAGCACTTCGTTGCCGTGCAAACGCAGGCGCCGGCCTCGCACGTCGGGGTATCTCCCGAACACGCCGGTCCTTTGTTCACCCACGCGCCGTTCATGCAAATGCGCGGCTGATTCCCGGACGCGCAGCCGACGGCGCCGTCCGCGCACGCTGCGCACTCACCGGCGAGGCACCCGAACGTGCATTGGGTTGGTGTTCCCCACGTCCCGTCGGTGCCGCACGTGCGCACTCCCGTTCCGTTCGGCGTGCACTCGGTCGCTCCCGGCATGCACTCTCGGCAAGCACCATCGGCGCATCCGAACGGGCAGGAGCTCGCCGCGCCCCAGTTCCCGTCGGCGTCGCAGGTTTGCACGCCGCCGCCCGTCGCGCACCGAGTCGCCCCGGGTGTGCAGCCGTCGATGCACGCCGTTCCTTCGGCGTTGCAGCTCTTGCCAGGGCCGCACGAGCCCGTCACCACCGAATCGCCATCGCACTCTCGAGTGGTTCCCATCGAGTCGCAGTAGCTGACGGGGACCCAGGCCTGGCCCGACGAGTTGCAGCGCTCGACGTCGCCGCCGTTGCAGCGATAGTTTCCGGGAGGACAGACATCGCACTCGTTGTTCGCCTCGTCGCACAACGACGCCTCCGAGCACATCTCCGTCTTCGGCGTGGAGCTCGTTCCCTCGCACGTTCGGAGGGTCGCGCCGGCGCAATTGTTCGCGGACTGCCAGTGCCCGCTCTCGTCGCAGCGGCGGAGCATTCCGTTTGCGCACGAATACGTATTCGTACCGCTGCAGTCGTCGCACTCGGCGTTCGTCGCGTCGCAAATCGTGCATTGCTTCACGTCGAGCACGCCGTCGGTGCAGGTACGGAGCGTGTTTTCGGAGCACGCCGAGGGCGCGGGCGCCCAGTGCCCCGTTGCGTCGCACACGCGCAGCACACTGCCCGTGCACGAGTACTCTCCGGGGACACAGTCGTCGCACTCGCGATTGGCGGCATCACAAAGCGCGGCGCTGCCGCACGTCTCCACGGTGACCCAGTCGTCTCCGTCCTCGTTGCACTGCTGGAGCAGGTTCGCCGGCATACCAGTCATGCTCGAGCCGCAGCGGAACGTTCCCGGCGTGCAGACCGCCGCGCAGTGGTCGTCACCGTCCGACACTTCGACGCACGCGATGCTGCACGTCTCGGTGCCGCCGCTGCCCCACTCGCCGTTGGTCCCGCAGGTCTCGAGCACCTTGCCGTTGCACTGCTTCGTGCCGTGCTCGCACTCGCCGCAGTAGTCGGCGATGCCATTTTCGATGCAGCTCACCGGGCACGTCTCGGCCCGCGTGAGCGCGCTCCGGTCTGCATTGCAAACCATGCGATCCCTGCCGGA
>QGUH01000113.1 GCA_003242355.1 Pseudomonadota bacterium | reverse complement strand
CGTTCTGCTCTTATCCTTTCGTCCGCGATGGTGAGTTGTTTATAAGCGCCGGGTCGCCGTCCGCGCGGTTGCCGTGATGCGCACCACGGCCCAAACGGACGGCCTCACGGCAGCTCGCCTCCCGGAGCCGGGTCCTGCGGGGGCACCCGTGTCCGCGGCGCGTCGGGAACCGATGCCGGCCCTTCCGGAGCCGGTGCCGCAGATGGCGCCGTCTCCGTCCCCCGCGGCCGCCCCGTGTCATATCGGGACACCGGGCGACGCGGAGGACGCGAATGCGCCGTCCGACGCTGCTCGTGCTCCTGCGGGGTTGCACCGCCAGAACGTGCAGCCCTTTCGCGCGCGCGAGAGCCGGCGCTTCCAGAAGTTGAGGAACGCGCTCGACGAGCCGGATTACGGCATCTGAAGCTCCGAAGCGCGTGGTGCGGGGCGCGCCGACACGCGCGTACGGGAGTGCCCGTATCTGCGCGTTTGCGGGCGCGTTCGTATCGGCGATCGCGAATGCGCCCGTGTCTGCGCGTTCGCGTGCGCTATCTTGTTAGGATGCGCGAACTGCGCCGAGCGCTCCGTGTCTGTCCCCCGCCGGATGCGCCAGTGCGCGTGGACGTCATGGGCAGCGGCTTCCTCGAGGTGCTGTTCGCACGCGACATCAGCGTCGGTGGTGTGGGCGTTTTCGTGCCCCACGACTTTGTGGGGTGCAACACCGACAACGACGTCGAGCTCATCATCACCATCGGCAGCGCCCGGCCGTTCAAGACGCGGGGGCGCATTCGCCATCGCTCCCACAGCGAAACCGCCCACTTTTACGGCATCGAGTTCCTCGACTTGCGCCCCGAGCAGCGAGCGCTCATCGAAGACTACGTTTCGAGCTGCTCGCGCCGCGGGCGCGAATTGCCGTGACTCCATCGGTGTGCGGGAGAGCCCGAAGCACCACCGCCCCAAACGGGCCCTCGACCGCAGGCCCGTGCTCGACGCCGACGCGCCGCGGCCGAGAGGAGCGGCCGGGCTAGGCGAGCGCAGTCCGGGGCGCGGTCGGGCGTCCGTCGTCATGCACTCGGCTCTCGGCCGAGGTCCCAGCGAGGCCCGAGCTTTTGCTCGTTGGCTTCGCCGTCAACGCCGAGCTCGAGTACGAGGAGCCCTTCTCCGTTCCGATTGCCGGCGCGCGAGGCGCGCGCAGGGGGACGCGAGCGCAGCTCTTTTCGGAGTGCAGCGACGGAGGCAAGATAGCGAGCGCATGGCCTCTCCACGGCTCGAGATCGTGTATTGCCGTCAATGTCGCTGGCTGCTGCGAGCGGCGTGGCTCGCGCAGGAGCTACTCACGACGTTCGAGGCGGAGCTCGGGGAGGTTGCGCTCGTGCCCGGCACGGGGGGTGTGTTCGAGGTGCGGCTCGACGGCGAGCTCTTGTGGTCGCGCGCCGAACAGGGGCGTTTTCCGGAGGCGAAGGAGCTGAAACAGCGCGTGCGGGACCGCATCGCGCCGGGCAAGTCGCTCGGGCACTCGGACGTGAGCGATCCCAAGTAGCTCGTGCGCCGAGCCAAGCGTTCCGGCGCATTGGGGCTCAGCTGGAAGGCAGCACGAGAAGGCGCGTCACGCCCGACAGTGAGCCGGGTCATTCGGACGTGAGCGAGCCGAAGTAGCTCGTGCGCCGAGCCAAGCGTTCCGGCGCATTGGGGCCAGCTGGAAGGCAGCATGAGAAGGCGCGTCACGCCCGACAGTGAGCCGGGTCATTCGGACGTGAGCGAGCCGAAGTGGCGCGGCGCGCCGAGGGGTACCGAGGAATTCAGCCGGGTGCCGATGTCAGCGTTGCGAGCGCAGCGCGCAAGAGTGTCTTCGGGCAGAACGTTTCCGCGGTTTCGAACCTGCGCCTGACCGCGTTGCCTGGCTCGAGTGGGCTTTCGACTCGGTTCGGACTGCATCGCGCAAGGCCCCATAAACGAAATGACCACCGAGGTCAGGGCTTTCGGGCTGGCCAGCTACTGAACCTTCGTGGTAGCCATCGGCCTTCGATGGGTGCCCGGTAGGGCCAGTCACGCGGGAGAGGTTCGATGCCAGCCACGATGCTCGTGCACGATACGCGGCTTGCGGGCACTGCGCCACCGGGCGCCGACAACACCTATACCGTCAACGAACGGACGTCGTTGCAGCACGCGCTCGGGTGGATTTCTCATTACGCGCGCTCGAACGGTGGCCTGTCCCGGTTGGTGATCATGTGCCACGGAATCCAGAGTGGGGTTTACGACACGAGTGTCTGCGACATCGACCTGGGCTTCGGGCTCATGTTCTGCGCGGAGAATCTGACTCTGGGGAACGTGGTGCGCACGGCGGTTCTGAGCAGCAACGTTCAGCAGATCGTTCTTTACGCTTGCGGACCTGCTCGAACGAGACCCGGTTTCCACAACACGGGAGGGGATGGGCGGCGATTTTGCAGCGAGCTCTCCGCGCACACCGGAGCCGTCGTTTATGCTTCGACCGAGATCCAATGGTATCACCGGGTGCCACCGGCGGGCCTGATTCGGCGACTGCTCAAGATCGGGCCGCAGAACTACATCGACTTTGGCGCTTGGGAAGGCGCCGTCCTGCGCTTCACGCCCGACGGTCAGGTCGCCGTAGTCGCGCGAGGTGCGTGAATGGCTTCGCCTGGCAGCGATGCCCTACGAGCTTGCATTCGTATGGCGCTCCTCGCCGCCATCGGGCTAGCTCCGGCCTGCGAAAAGAGCTCCAAGGACGAGCTCTTGGAGAAACGCAAAGGGCGTAAAGAGCCCGTCTGTGCCGTTCAGGACTGTGCGACCGGCGAAATCATCGACGACGGTTGCGACCAAACCGGAAGATGCTTGTCTTGCGTCAACTCCTGTGCGCCGCCCGTAGCACCGAGCACGGCGCCCGCGGAGCAATGACGACGAGCAGAACCCTCGAGAACGGGAAACGGCACGGAGTGATCGAGTCGGCCGATGCTTACGCGTCCGTTCCGGTGATGTAACGGCAACGGACGGTAAGCATCGATGCTCGTAGTCGGCCCCGACTGGAAGAGCATTGCCGCGATGCCGAGCTCGGAGGCCGTCGCTTTGCGCAGTGCTCGGGGGCTCGCTCGGCGCGGACTCCGAAGGCGCCCGTTGGGCGCGCAGCTCAACCCGCGCGCGGTGTCGTGCCGAGAAGCGATTCGGCGACTTCGGCGAATCGTTGGGCGAGGCGCGCCCAGTCGTGCGCTTCGGCGATTTCGCGACCGGCCGCAGCCATGGGGTCGAACCGCGGACCGTCTTCCAGCACTTCGAGGAGACACGCGGCGGCGGCCTCGGGCGTTTCTGCGTGGAGATAGTGGACGCTCGGCTCGAGTCGGAAACCGCGGACGGCGGTGCTGCTCGCGACGAGGGGCGCCCCGCTCGCGAGGGCTTCGAGGACCTTGAGGGAGGAGCCGGCGCCGTGGGCGAGAGGGACGCAGACGGCGCGCGCTCGGGAAAGATAGGGCGCGACCTCCGGCACGCGGCCGGTGACGACGACGCGATCGCCTTCGAGGGCGCGGACTTCGTGGGCGGGATTGGCGCCGCAGAGAACGAGGCGCGCGTCGGCGCGCACGGCCCAGACGCGCGGCATCACTTCGCGCGCGAGGCGTTCGGCAGCGCGAACGTTCGGCGGATGATCCATGAGGCCCACGAAGAGGACTTCGGCGCCGGTGCGGCGCGAAGGAGGCACGAAGGGCACCTTCCTGGTATCGACGCCGTTCGGAACGACGATGGGCGGCTCGCTGCGAACGGCGGCGATGGCGCGCGCGTCGTCGTCGGTGACGCACACGACGCGATCGGCGGCGAGCCACACGCGCCGCTCCCAGTGCGCGAGCAGGGTCGCATCGCGCCGCCCGAGCGCGGCCCGCACGAGGCCGCCGCGCGCGTCGACCGCAGCGCGACGATATGCGCTTTCGATGTTGTGCTCGTCGAGCAACACGGGGACGCCGGTACCGAGGGCGAAGCGCGCGGCGTGGCTGTGCTCGACGACCGCGAGGGAGAAGCGTCGTCGGGAGTGCTCGCGCCGAAAGGCGCGGCCGAGAGCAGCGGGCATGCCGCGCACGACGCGCGACGCCGTGAAGAGCCCAGGAATCGCGGGGCGCGCGCCCGCCACGAAGGAGGCCCGATACAGCTCGAGCTCCTTGGCGCCCTGGGCGGCGCGTGCCTCGGCCGAGCCGGCCTGGGCGAAGAGCACGAGCTCGCCGAGCTCGGCGAGCCCCTCGGCGAGCCGGTGAATACGGATGCGTCCGCCGGAGAACGCCGGCGCGGGCAGATACGGGGCGAAGAGCGCGATGCGCACGGTCACGGGGGCGCTCCGAGCAGGGCACGATAGCTTTCTTCCGTCGCGCGCGCGACGCGCTCGGGCGACAGCGCTTCGAGGTGGGCGCCGCTCGTGCGTTCGGGTAAAGCGCGCGCCTCGTCGAGCGCGGCTGCGAGCTCGCTCGGGCCGAACGTGGTGGTAGCGTGGACCCACTCGCGCCCGACCGTGTCGGCGAGCTCGGCGCACGCACCGAGCGCGGGCACGATGACCGGGCGATCGAACGAGAGCGCCAGGATCGCGCTGCCCGAGTTCAGAATGTCGCGGTAGGGAAGAGCGACGAGATCGGCGGCGCGCAGGTACACTTGGAGCGCGTCGTCGGCGACGCGGCCGGGCTGGAACAGGAGGCGCGGATCGCGCGCGGGGAAAGCCTCGAGCTCGCGCCGAAGCGCCTCGGTGCGCGGTTTGCCCGCGATGACCAGGCGCGCTTCGGACAGGTCGAGCGCGCCGAAAGCGGTCGCGAGCGCAGGAACGTTCTTGTACGGCTCGATCCGGCCACAGAAGAGGATCACGCGCGCCGTCTCGGGCAGGTCGAGGCGACGTCGGGCCTCGGAGCGCGTGATCGTGTCCGGGTACTGCCCGCGATAGTGGTGATGGGGGATCACGAAGCCGGGTCGGCTGCGAAGCTCGGGGTACCGCTCGCGCACGGCTTCGAGGCCCGCGGCCGAAAGAGCGATGACGCCATCGAGCCGCCGCACGAAACGCTGGAAGAAAGCGCGCTCGTGTCCGGGAAAGCGCCGCTCGTGCGCTTCGAGGTTGTGCACGGTCCAAACGGTGCGCGCGCCGCGGCGCGCGAGCACGTCCATGGCCGCGAGCAGGGTGCTCGTGGTCGCGAGGGCCTCGACGAGCGTGTGATTGAAGGTGCTTTCCGGCCAGTGGACGTGGAACACGTCGTAGCGCCCGAGCGCGCGGAGCGGGGTGTACTCGTCCACCCGAACGCCGAGGTCGGCGAGGCCGCGATAGAGAATGGCGTTGTACGGGTTGAGACGGCGGTTCTTGAAAGCGGGGCGGGCGAGCACGCGCAGCGGGCGCGAGTACGCTACGCTGCGCACCCCGCCATGCGCTCCTTGGACGCCGTCCTCCCGCTCACGCTGCGCGATGCTCCCCGCGCTCGCATCCTCTTGCGATCGCTCGAGCGGTTCTGTCCCGTTCTGGGACGGCTCTATCTCGTGACCCGCGAAGGCGACGTCGCTGCCATCGAGCGGTCGCTCGGCGCGGAATTCTTGCCCGGCAAGCTCGAGGTGCTTTCCGAAGACGCGCTCGTGCCCGAGCTCCGGGAGCACCGCGCGCGGGGCTGGTACCGGCAGCAGCTCATCAAGCTCGCGATCGCCGAGCGCGTCGCGAGCGACTATTACCTCACGTTCGACGCCGACGTCGTCGCGACGCGCCCGATCACGATCGAGCGCCTGCTGCCCGGCGGCCGTGCACCGTGCACGCTCCTGCCCGGCGAGCACCGCGACTGGTACGCCGCGACCGAGAAGCTCCTCGGCATGCGCGGCGCGCACCCCGACAAGCTCCATTCGGTCACCCCGGCCTTGCTCGCGCGCGACGGCGTTCGGGCGCTCACGGAGTACCTCGATCGCCGCTTCCGCGAGCGCCGCTTCAGTCCCGGCCTGCGCGGCTTGCGCCAACGCTGGCTCGCGTTGCGGACGCGCGGGCGCGGCGAGCCGTGGCGACTGTTCTTGCTCGGCGGGCTGCCGTGGACGGAGTACGCGGCGTACTACACGTTCCTCGAGGCGAGCGGGCAATTCGACCGGTTTCACGTGCTCTCCGACGTTCCCATCTACGACGTCCGGCACTCGGTGTGGTACCGCGACCGCGAGCGGTTTCCGAGCTGGGATCCCGCGCCGCTCTTCGCGGGGGAGGGGCCGCCGTTCTTCGTCGTCATCCAATCGAATACGGGTCTCGAGCCAGCGCTGGTCGAGGAGCGTTTGCGGCCGTTTCTCGAGGGTCCGGCGAAAGCAGCGCTCGCCGAGCCAGGCTCGCGATGAGGGGGCGTTCGCCTTGCGCGGCGACCCACGCCGGGTCGATGCGATCGATCCAGCGCCTCGTTCGGACCGACGCGTACCAGTGGACGAGGCGCGTGTTGGGCGAGAGCACGTCGTCGAGGGTTGCGGCCGTGTTCGGCCGGAACCAATGCTCGCTGATCTCGGGCCCCAACGGATAGAAGTACTCGGGCGGGAAGACCACCACGCCTGGATGTCGGCTCGTGGCGAGCGCCGCTTGCAAGAGGCGCGTGCCGAGCGCATAACGGCGCGTCCGCTCGCTCGTGGGCAGCGCGACCATGCGCTCGACGAGCTCGCGGAAGAACGGTGCGCCCGGTGCGGCGCCGAGCACGGCGTTGTTCGCACCGAGAGGATAGAGGTGCTCGATTCGGCGAAACCAGCGCACGGCGCGCCGCGAGCGCCGAATCACGTCGCGCACCGCGGTCCGCGCGTACGCCGCCGCCCACGGCCCGGGCCGCCGCGTCTCGCGGAGCGCGCCGGGAAAGGCGATGCGTTCGCTGCCGCAGAACGCCGAGCATTCACCGGAACCGAGATCGACGAGCGACGAGAGCGTCACGGTGTCGGTGTCGAGATACACACCGCCGTTCGCCACGAGCAGCGCCACGCGGAGCACGTTCGAACGCGCCGCCGGCTGCTCGAGCGCCCGATACACGTCGACGAGCGCGCCGCCGCCCGCCGGCTCGAGCACGGCTTCGGGAGCGAGGCGCGCGGCGGTGACGCGCGGCACGCCTTCGAGCTCGCGAAACCAGCGATCGCCGGACAAATCGTCCGTGTGGTGCAGAACGACTTCGTCGAACCCGCCGTGTCGTGCCGCGCTCACGACCGACAGCCACGAGAGCCACGGCAACGAGCGGCCGATCCAGACGAAATGGCAGACGGGCGGGATCATGGGCTCCGGGCGACCGCGCGTTCGCCGTCGGCGCGCTCGGCGAGCAGATCGTCGTAGAGCGCGACCATCGAGCGGAAGTGGGCGTCGATCGAGATCGCGCGCCGCGCCCGGTCGCGCGCGGCCGCGACGAGCTCGCTGCGCTCACGGGAGAAGAGGCGTTCCACGGCGTTGGCGAGCGACTCGGGATCCAGCGCCGTGTACACTTCTCCGCAGCGCGGATCGGCCAGCTCGTGCGCGGCGCCGCGGTCCGCGACGACCACGGGAGTTCCGCAGGCGACGGCCTCTGCGACCGCGAGCCCGAACGTCTCGAACGGACCGGAGTGCACGAGCGCGTCCGAGCTCGCCAGGGCGCGGGCGAGCGCAGCGCGATCCTTGGTGAAGCCCGCGAACACCAGGTTCGGCAAGCCGCGAGCGCGGGCTTCGAGGCGCGCCCGTTCCGGGCCATCGCCGAAGAGCACGAATTTGGCGCGACGACGCTGCGAGAGGATGCGGAAGCCGTCGACCACTACGTCCCAGCGCTTCTCTCCGGCGAAGCGCCCCGAGCCGACGAGCAACAGCGTGTCGCGATCGTCGCCGAGGTGCTCGGCGCGGTACGCCGGATCCGCAGCGCCCGGATGGAACACGTTCGTATCGACGCCGAACGGAACCTCCGCGACGCGCGGGATCCCTCGAGCGCGGAGCTTCGTCGCTTGGTAGCGGCTCGCTGCAATCGTTGCGGCGCAGCGATTCGCGATGGCGTGCACCCAGCTCCAGAGCGGTGCCGTCACCAGGTCGGCAGCACGCTGCCCCGTTGCTTCGGCGACCCGCCAGCTCAAGTAGGTGTCGATGAAGTCCGAGTGCCAAACGAACGTGCGGATTCCGTAGCTCGACTCCGGCACGCGGAGCGCGGCGACCGCGGCGAGCTCGGGCGAATGAATTTCGAGCACGTCCGGACGCTCGCGTTGCATCCGCTTGCGCGCGGCGGAGAGGCGGAGGAACAACCGATACGTCGAGTCGTACGGCAGCGGCGGCCCTCCGAGCGCGACCAGGTGAGAGCCCGCCGGGGCGTTCGGCAGGAGGGGACCCTCGGCGGGCTTTCTCCCCCGAACGAGGGAGCAATGGGCGGTGCCCACGCTCGTCAGCGGCTTGCGC
>QGUH01001024.1 GCA_003242355.1 Pseudomonadota bacterium | reverse complement strand
AAGACCCCCTCCGTGCCCGTTGGGCCCGCTTTTTTTCACCTGGGGCCCGCGGGGCTCATCGTCCGAATGTCTAAGGCCGGCTTCGCAAATCGCGACAGCCCCCGGGCCCCCCCCCGCGCCGGCAATCGCCGTGGGAAAAACCGCCGTTCCGAGCGATCCGAGCGGACTCAGGCTCAGGTTCGCAGCGCCTCGCGGTCGGTGAACGGGGCCAAGAGCGCCTAATTTAGCGAGTCAGCGCCGAGCCGCAGGCGGCGTCCGCGCCTTCGATCCTGTGGTCGAGACCGAGACCGAGAAACTGATTTGCGAACCCAAGCGCGCGGACGACATGCAGGACTCGGCCGTGCTCGCGAAAGCGCGAGCGGCAGCAACATGGTGCAAACACGCCACCGCGCATGAGATGGCACACGGCGGTAAACCGTGTCGCTACCTGCTGATCCCACACCACGCCATCGCCGACAACATGAGCCTGGACGGGCTGGCTAAGCGGTTTGCGTTCGCTGCTCCCGAAGAGAGAGAATAGCCCGAAATGCCCAGCACGGAAGCGCTGCTCGACGAGGCGCCCGCGTTCCTCAGACAGGCCAAGGTTTCCGGTCCGCGTTCGAAGTCGTGTCCGGGCCGGGAGCCTCGCATATTCTGCGGTGCCGCCGACCGAGCCCCTCGAGAAAGGGCGCCACACAGCAGCCGTGCTGGTGTTCTGGCGAGAAGGCCTGGTATCGTACCGCATTCGCGGCGGAAGCATCCGCGCTCGGTGCCCATGTCTACATTCGATTCCACCAAGACCCTGCTCAGCGACCTGCTCACGAACGTCGTGAACGGCAAGCTCCAGCTACCCGATTCCAGCGCGGCTGGGTCTGGGACGACGGGCACATCCAGTCGTTGCTCGTGAGCATCGCGCGATCGTTCCCGATTGGCGCAGTGATGCTGCTCGAGACGGGGGGTGAGACGCGCTTCCAAGTGCGCGCTGTCGAAGGCGTTGAGCTGCCGCCCAACACGAACCCCGAGGAGCTGATCCTGGATGGCCAGCAGCGCCTCACGTCTCTCACGCAAGTCCTGAAGCTCGACAAGGCCGTCGCGACGCGTGACGCCAAGAAACGGGAAATTAAGCTGTACTACTACTTCGATATCGAGAAGGCGCTGCAGGGACCGCTGGCGCTAGAGGAGGCGATCGTCGCCGTCGACGAGCAGCGTACCCAACGGAAGAACTTCGGTCGGGACGTCACGCTCGACCTGAGTACACGCGAGAAGGAGATCGAGGCATTCCACTTCCCCTGTAACCAGATTCTCGACTCGAGCCAGTGGGAGTACGCGCTCGTGCAGGCGGACCCACAGAAATTCACGCGGTTCATGGAGTTCCGCCAGAAGGTGCTCGAGGCCTTTCGCAACTACGCACTGCCCGTTATCAGGCTGAAGAAGGAAACCCCGAAGGAGGCCGTCTGTGTCGTTTTCGAAAAGGTGAACACGGGGGGCGTACCGCTGTCGGTCTTCGAGCTTATCACGGCAACGTGGGCGGCCGACGGCTTCAACCTGCGCGAAGACTGGTTCGGCGGGAAGGGCAAGGGCGGGCGCTACGCCCGCCTCGCAAAGAGGACGCTGCTCCGTGATCTTCAGCCGACGGATTTCCTCCAGGGGATCTCGTTGCTGTACTCCCTTGAGAGGCGTACGGAGGACCTCGCCGCAGGACGTTCAGGCAAGGAGGTCACAGCGGTCACGGCCAAGCGTGAGCATATCCTCGACATGCCGCTCGGCGCCTTCGAGAAGTGGGCCGAGCCGTTGACCAAGGGCTTCGAGGAAGCCGAGCGTTTCTTGCGCAGCGAGGGGTTCCACCAGCCGAAGTTCCTCCCGTATAGGACGCAGCTCACGCCGCTAGGGGCCGTGCTCGCGCGTCTCGGCGAGCGTTGGCTCGAGCCGCACATCAAGGCGAAACTTGCGCGCTGGTTCTGGTGCGGCGTTCTGGGTGAGCTGTACGGTGGCGCCGTCGAGACACGGATCGCGCTCGACGTGCAGCAGCTCCTTGCTTGGATCGACGATCCCGCGGCCCCGGAGCCCGCCACGGTTCAAGCCGCTGGCTTCAACCCAAACCGCCTCGACACGCTTCGGTCGCGCACCAGCGCCGCGTATCGGGGGCTCTACGTGGTCCCTTATAAACATCTCGGAGCCCACGAGACGGTATAAGATCTCGAAGCCGCCTTTTGCTTGAAAAAAAAAAACCATA
>QGUH01000112.1 GCA_003242355.1 Pseudomonadota bacterium | reverse complement strand
CGGCTTTGTTTGCCCTTGGAAGAAACCCCCGCGGCCGCGGGTTCGGGCAGGGCGTCGGCGACGTACTCGCGGGAGTAGGAGAGCGTCTCGAAGAGCTTCGGCGGCTCGCGCACGCACAGGCCGCCGCCGTCCGGGCAGACGAGCCCGGGGCAGCACTCGCTCGTGCTCGCACAAGATTCCCCTTCGGTGCCGCAGGCGTTCCGGCTCGCGCAGACGCGGGTGGGCGGGAACGAGGCGGTCGAGACGACGCGGCACATGGTGGTGGCGGAAGCGCCCGTGCCGTCGCAGCAATCGTCGTTGAACTCGCACGATTCGCCGATTGGAGCGCAGGGCTCGCTGACCCAGTAGCCGTCGGAGTTGCCCGCTCCGAGCTCCTGACCCGGCAGGTAGAACGCCGGGTGGCTCGGATCGCTGCCCGGCGTCCAGTCCTCGTCGATGGCCGCGATCCACAGCTTCTTCGAGGGGATCTTGCCCGAGTAGCAGCCATAGCCGGGCTCCGCGTCCCACGGATCTTCGTACGCGATGTTGCCGTACATGCGCCGCGAGGTGAACACGACCCACGATTTGCCACCGGCTTTCGCGGGGGCGATGGAGGGCAGGTAGTTCATCCGGTAGTCGTAGACGTCGCTCGCGACGGCGTTGTTCGTGCAGTTGTCCGCCTGGTTGATGTAAAAACGTGCCCCGTTCTCGTGATAGTGCGTGACGTACGCGCCCCACTGCGCCGACGTCGAGCCGTAGCTCTCGTTCCTGAAGGTCGCGACCAAGCCGGTGTCGCCGAGGGATACGCTCGCGCCGGTGGGTATCTCCCCGCTCCAGTGCGCGCCGCCGTCCGTCGAGTACTTGAAGCGCGCGGTGCCGCGATTTCCGGTTCTCGTGATCCAGATGCGGACGTCCCACGGGCCGTTTTGTGGAGTTCCCTGGATGCCGACGACCCCGACGCGGGCCGAGTAATTCGTGCTCGAGTTGTACGTTCCCGAAGCGAACTCCGCGCGCAGCCCGGTCGAGCCCAGAGTCACGCTCGAGTCGGTGGTCAGGTCCCCGCTCCAGCTCCCCCCGTTCGCCCGCCACCGGAACTTCGCCGAGCCGCGGCTGCCGCTGGTCC
This sequence comes from Pseudomonadota bacterium, assembly GCA_003242355.1. Classification (GTDB taxonomy): domain Bacteria; phylum Myxococcota_A; class Polyangia; order Polyangiales; family Polyangiaceae; genus PMG-095. Next base: position 7,253 of record QGUH01000112.1, on the reverse strand, counting down.
GCATGTCGATCTCGACGGTCATGGGCTCGCTCGTGGGCGTCCCCGTGAGCACCACGTCGGGGCCGGATCCGTCGCGAATCATGTGGTGCCGCGACGTCGGGAAAACGTACAGGGGCTTGCTGTCGTCGACGAGCGTGCGCGCTTGCTGCGGCAGGTACGAGGTGCCGTCCGATTTGAGTCCGTTGAGCGCGGAGAGGCGCGTGGGGACCACGGTCGTGCTGCCGTTGCTGGGAACCTTGGAAATCCAGAGCTCGGCGAGCGCCCCGCCGATCGTGCCGATGTGTGACGGCGTCCAGCTCAGGAGTGCCTGTGACGACCGATACTGCCGCTGATAGACGACGGCGCTGCCGTCGGGCGTGAACGACGGCCACGCGACGCGCTCGCCGATCCCAGGCGTGAGATCGCGCGCGTTCGACACTTTCCAACCCGTCGAAGAGCCCGTGCAGGGCGGTGAGCTGCACGTGAAGTCGACGACGACGAGCCGGGTTCCATCGGATTTCGACCCGAGAGTGCCGGAGGGCGAACGGGAGAGCGTGGAGCCGGCCCAGAAACCGAACGCGAGCTTGGTGCCGTCCGGCGAAAAGCGCGGCGTTACCGCCTGAATGTCGCTGGGCCATCCCGAGAGCGACAGTGCCGTATCGGGATTGTTCGGGCGATAGAGCTTCGAGGCGCCGGTCGGCGCGTGCCAAGCCGGGTCGGCCCCGCCACCGTGGGACATGTAGAAGCTGCCGTCGACCCACGGCCCTCCGAACGTGAAGCGATTGTTCGTGTACGTCTTGAGCACGGTCGGCGACGGCCCGGGCGTGGTCATGTCGTACAGCTTCGAAGTGTCGTAGTCGTATCCGCCGCCCGAGGTCTTCCCGCCGTTCGTGATGAGGCGGGTGCCGTCGAGATTGATGCTGTGGCACGTGGAGCACGTCCCGCTCGGCTGAACCGCGAGCGTCGGCGTCTTGGCTCCCGGGCGGATGGCGAGGATCGCTCCCGTGTTGCCGCCCTGCGGTGACGTGTACGAGTTGTAGTACACCGTGCCTTTGAGCTGACCGTCCACGAAGTGGATGCGACGGCGCGCCTCCTGCTCGAGCACGTCCGAACCGCTCGAGCGGCGTCGCAGACGTTGCACGGTGAGCTCCGCCGTATTTCCACGTGCCGTCTGTTCGAGATAGCTCCAGGCGAGCTCTGGAATCACGATTTGCGGGTCGAGGAAGTTGCACTGAGACGAGTCGAAGTCGCAGACGACCGCGTTGCTTTCCTCGACGACGATCGAATAGTTGTAATCCGCGTCGGTCGGGGTCGTATTCGGGGGGTAGCGAAGCGAGAGCTTCACGGCCGACGGACTGCTCGTCGAATCCCCGCTCTTGCGCGTGTAACGATACTGCGCGACGGGGGGTGGCAGGGCGAGCGGAAAATACGTGTTCTCGTATGGGTAGAGCCAGGTGGCCGTGCTCGCCTCGGTGCCCGGGTTCGGAGCGTTGACGGTGCCGAAGGCGTTGCGCTGCGTGCTGCTTGCCGCCGAATTCGGCGGGAACTGCGAGTCATTGGTCGGCTTCTGCAGCACGTTCACCTTGACGTTCACGGTCGTGCTCGTGCTCACGCCGGCCGCGAAGGCGGTCACCTTGATTGGACCCGCGATCGGCAACGCTACCGAGAGCGCGCCGTCCGTGTTGTCGTTGCCGGTGATCGTCGCGCGGTCGAAGCGATCGATCGTCCACGTGACCGCGAACGGCTCCGGGACGCAGCCCTCGGGCAGCGCCTTCAACGTGAACGTCACGGGCGGAGCCGAAAGCGTCGTGAGGGAGTCACCCGTGAGGTGCACCGTTTCCGTCGAGGGAGTGAGCTCGAGGGAGTCGCACTCGGGAACGATGGTCGGCACGAGCGTGAGGCCCGAAGGCGAGCTTTCGAATCCTTCGGGAATCTCGAGATCGTCGTCGGGAGCGTCGCTGACCAGGTTGCAATAGGGATCACACGGATCGAAACCGTCCGGGCATTTGGCGGGAGTGCCCAGCGAAAGCGCGCGGCGTCCCGATTGCGTGCGCGGCGACGAAATGCGCGTTTTTCGGTTTTCGACACAGGCGCTCCATTCGCCGTCGGTGCACGTGCGCGTGCCCACGGAACACGTCAGGTAATCGCCGTATCGCTCCTCGGTCTTTCCGCACTCGACCTCCTGGCCCTCGTTCTCGCAAGGGCATCCAGCGGCGGGTATCGCACACCGGTCACCGGGCAGGGTCGGGATCCGGCCGTCGCCTCCGCCGGCGGCTGGGGCGCGCGGGTCGTCACCGCACCCGAGTGCGACGGCGGCCAACAGCAGCATACAGAGGACCGCTCGCGGCGAGCCGACGAGCGCAGGACGTGGTGGCATGGATATCGCCGGCACGGCAGCAAGTTACATGCCGGAAAGTCCCGTCGACCATCGCCTTCGCATCTCCCGGGGTTCGCTCGGCCACCGCGGCGTCGTCGGCCCGAGCTGATTGCAAACAATGCGGACCGTTGCATCCCTTGCGATGTAGGGGGAACGGCTCGATGTGCGCCTGCCTTCGCCCGCACCTCCCGGAACGCAAGAGGACGTTCGCGTGCAGACGGCCCCCGTGGTCCGGAAAGCACGTCGGTGCAGGTGGCGGGGAGTGCGGCCACGGAACCCGCGGCGCGGCCGGAGCCCGGGGCGCCCGAGGCGGACTTCCGGAGGCTCCTTCGACCCCGAGGAGCGTCGTCGAATTCACTGCGGCGGGAGGACGGCGCGTGCCGTTTCGCAACCTCGACTCGGGCTTCCTGGTCGGTGCAGGCTTCTGCCGTCGTCTCGCCCGTCGTCGCGGCAGCTCGGCTGCAGGAAGGACGGCGCGTGCCGCAGCGTAACCTCCGGAGCGTCGCGCTCGCCGTGAGCGGGAATCCGTCCGGAAATCCGCCATGCGCTCGACCACTCCCGCGTGCATCGGCTCGAGGCTGCGAGCCGAATCGGAGGCAGTCCGCTTCCGTCTCCGGCTCACGCGATGGCATCGAGGTTACCGAGCGAGTGGCAAAACGCTACGCAGGGCGCACGCGCCGGTTCGGCGATCGAGCAATCGAGCAACGCGCTCGGGTGACTCGACTCCCGAGGGTGCGACGAGACGAAAAGAGCGCGTGCACGCCTGCTCTCGTCGGGGTAGGACGAGCCTGGCAGCATACTTCTCGGCGGATGCGATCTTTCCGCCGTCGACCGTCCGGAATGCTGTACTCATCCATGCACGAACCTTGCGCCTATTGGACGAGACATCGATGAGCCATCGCGCACTCGGCCTGGCACGCAGCGTTCAGGGCCTGACTTGGGACGATTGCCGCCTGCTCGTCGAAAGCGTGGTCGACTACGCGATCTTCATGCTGGACGCGGAGGGGTGTGTCGCCACCTGGAACATCGGCGCCGAGCGGATCAAAGGCTATGCGCCGAGCGAGATCATCGGCAAACACTTCTCCGCGTTCTACCTGCCCGAGGAGGTTGCCGCGCGCAAACCGTGGCGTGAGCTCGAGCTCGCCATCGAGCTCGGCCGAGTGGAGGACGAAGGGTGGCGCGTGCGCAAGGACGGCTCGCGCTTCTGGGCGAACGTCGTGATCACCGCCCTTCGCGATTCGTCGGGCGGGCTGCGTGGCTTCGGCAAGGTGACCCGCGATCTTACGGCGCGTAAGCGCGCCGAGGAGCTGGCGCGCGAGCTCGTCCGTGAGCAGGCGGCGCGCGCTGCTGCGGAGGCTGCCGAGGCGCGCGTCCGCGAAGGCGAGGAGCGATACCGCAGCTTGAGCCGACGCCTCGAAGTCGTGATCGAGAGCGTGGGCGAAGGAATCACGGTGCAGGACCCAGAGGGGAAGCTGCTCTTCGCGAACAGCGCCGCTGCTCGACTTTGCGGCTTCACGACGGCGGAGGAGCTCGTGAGGACCCCACGTGACGAGCTCGTTGCTCGCTTCGACGTGCTCGACGAGCGCGGCAATCCCGTGCGTGAGGCGGCCCTTCCGATTTCCCGAGCGCTCACGGGCGACCCTTCGGAGGAGCTGCTCCTGCAGGTGCGGGAACGCAGCTCGGGGAAGACGCGGTGGTTCCTCGGGCGCACGTCTCCCGTCCTGGGCGTCGACGGAAAACCGGAGCTCGTCGTCAATACCGTGCGCGACGTGAGTGAGCTCCGGCGGCAACAGCAGCACGAAAAGTACGTCGCCGAAGCGACCGCCGCGCTCTCGACGTCGCTCGACTACGAACAGACGCTGGCGACGTTGGCACGGATGCTGGTGCCGGCGTTCGGCGACTGGTGTGCCGTGCATCTGTTGGAAGGGGGAGAGCTCCGTCAGGTGAGCGTCGCCCACGTGGACCCCGAGAGGGTCGCGATGGCTCGCGAGTATCACCGCAAGTATCCGCCCGACCCGAGGCAAGATCATGGCATCTGGAAGGTGTTGCGGACGGGGCAGTCGGAGCTCTACAACGACGTTTCCGCGCAACGCCTCGCTGCCACGGTCCCAGACGCCGAGCGCGTGGCGATGCTCGAGGCGCTCGGGCTCACCTCGATTTTGATCGCGCCGATTCGAGCGCGCGACACCATCCTCGGCAGTCTCAGCATCGTCGCCGCCGGATCCGAACGGCGCTACGACGAACGCGATTTACGATTGCTCGAGGAGCTCGGTCGCCGCGCGGGCCATGCCATCGAGCAGGCACGGCTCTATCGGGCGGCTCAGGAGTCCGCCGAGCGCGCGCTCGAGGCGGGACGCGTGAAGGACGAGTTCTTGGCGACCGTGTCGCACGAGCTGCGGACGCCGCTCAACGCCATCCTGGGCTGGGCCTCTTTGCTCCAGGGTCGCAGCACGGACGCGAGCATCGCAAAGGGCATCGACGTCATCTACCGAAATGCCCAGGCCCAGGCGAAGATCATCGAAGACATCCTCGACGTGTCGCGGATCATCACGGGCAAGCTCAAGCTCGAGAGCAAACCCGCCGATTTGGTCGCGATCACGCGGGACGCGATCGACGTGGTGGGGCCTTCGGCTCGAGCCAAGCAAATCGAGATCGAGCTCGATTCTCCCGGCGAGTTTTGCCCGCTCGTCGGGGATCCGGAGCGTCTTCGACAGGTCGTTTGGAATCTGCTCTCGAACGCGGTGAAGTTCACTGGGCAGCGGGGGCGCGTTCGCGTCGAGATCCGACAGGAAGCCTCGACTCTCGTGCTTCGCGTCTCGGACACCGGGATCGGCATCGAGCCGAGCTTTCTTCCTTACGTGTTCGATCGCTTCAAGCAGGCCGACAGCTCGACCACGCGACGGGTCGGTGGGCTCGGCCTCGGGCTCGCGCTCGTGCGGCACATCGTGGAGTTGCACGGGGGCGACGTCAGCGCCGAGAGCGAGGGTCCAGGGAAAGGGGCGACGTTCATCGTGCGTCTGCCGGTGCGCGCCGTGGTCGCGCCAGAGGTCGTGATCGAGCCCGCGACGCGCGCCGACGCGCGCACACCGGCGGCGCATGCGGCCGTGTCCCTGGAGGGCCTGCGGCTTTTGGTGGTCGACGACGACGCCGACGCGCGGGAGCTCCTCAAGCTGGTGCTGACGCATGCCGGGGCCGTCGTCGAAACGGCGGGCAGCGCATCGGAGGGGATCGAAGCGATGCAACGATTCCGCCCCCACGTTCTGATCAGCGACATCGGCATGCCGGAAGAGGACGGCTATTCCTTCATCACGCGGGCGCGCGCGCTCGCGCCGGTGCAGGGCGGCGGGATCCCGTCGATCGCGCTCACCGCGTACACGCGTGCGGAGAATCGGACGAAGGCGCTCGCGGCGGGGTTCACTACGCACGTCGGTAAGCCCGTCAATCCCGACGACCTCGTTTCGGCGGTCGCCAACCTCGCTGCGCTCGTTCGGCGCTGACGGCACGCTGCGCGAAGCCGAGTGAGCCCACTGGAACGCCGATCGGTTCGACCGATCGACGGCCTAGCCTCGTTTCGGAGAGGCGGCGCGCGCCGCCCCTCCCCGCCGAAGCGAAACAAGTGAATTCGGCGGAGCCCCACCCCACGCGGGCACTCTGTCCGACGCTGTTTTCCGCGTATTTCGGCGCGTTCCCAACCGTTCGTCGCTCTTAGAACAGAGTCAGCTGTTCCGGGCTCCCTTCGGCCATCTCGCGCCGTCGCCGACGCCGCGGAGCGGACGCCTCGGCAACCCGTGCTCGGGGCTTCTTTTCGGCGGCGACCTCGACGGCGCGCCGTTTTCGTCCGCCCCGGGGGCGCGCGCCGGAGCCGCCAAGGCCGCGCCGCGCGAGGGTTTCCGCGACGACGAGCTCCGCGTGCTCGCGGATGATCGCGGTGATGTCCGCGACGAAACGATCCAGAGCTTGATCGATCCGGGTGAGGTTTCGCTTCATCGGACCCCTCGCGTCGCAGAAGCGGGCAAGCGGGTCAAGAGGGCGCGGTGGCCCGCGAGACGCGACCGCCCCGTTGCTCGATGGCCCCGCGACGCTGTCGCCGGGCGGGGGGGGGACCGGGGGGTGAGGGCCCGGGACCGGTGGCGCGTCAGTCGATCGAGAAGCTCTTGGCGACCGTGACGGCGTCTCCCGAGAAGGCCGGGACTTTCGCGTTTCGGAAGATGCGAGCGACGCAGCTGCCGACCGGCGTTCCGGCGAAGTCTCCGGTCACTTCCGCCTTCGTCACACGGCCGCTGGGGGCGAAAGTCACGAGCGCTCGGCCCGTACCCGTCGGTCCGCCGGGCTGCTTGCAGCTTGCAGCGTGAGAGGCGGCGGTCATCAGCGTGGCCTTGGCCGCGGCCTGATCGAAGGGTGGCGCTTCGGCCGCGGCCGGCTCCGCCGGTTTCGGCAGTTGCGCAGCCGGGCTCGCGGGAGTCGGTTTCGGCGTCCCGCCTTCCGCCGAGGTGGCTTCGTCCGGGGGCGCGGGCCTCGCCGCGGGCGCCGGCGGCGCTGCAGCCGCGGGGGGAACGGCACGCTCGGGCCGCTCGGGCCGCGCCGTTGCCGGCGCAGTGCTCGGGGTGCTGCTGGGCTCCTCCTCCGCCGAGGCGCTCGCGCTCGGCGGAGCGGACGGGGCAGACGCCTCGGGCTGTGGGGCAGCAGCCGAAACGGGTGCGCTCGGTGCGGCGGCGGAAGCGGTGGGTGCCGCCGCATCCTTCGAAGAGAGCAGGTCGGGGAGCACCAACGCGGCTCCGGCGCCGACGCCCGCAGCGACGATCAAGAGCCCGCCGATGAGCAGGGGGCTCCGTCGGCGCGGGGCGTACTCGCCCGGAAACATTTCGGCGGGGTCCGGCACGGAGCGAACCGGAGCCAT